>NZ_KQ968560.1:0-8120 GCF_001578585.1 Sutterella sp. KLE1602 | reverse complement strand
AAAAAGGTTCATCTCGGAAGTCCGTGGAACGCGGTCTTAGGAAGTTTAGCTATGTCAGGCGGGGGCGTCGATTGGCCTTGGATTTGCATCCTTGTCGCCATTCTCGGCGTCGTCTGGGTGATTGCTTCCCGCAAGCGTTAACGACTTCTGTCAAACGGAAACGGGGTCTCCGAAAGGAGGCCCCGCTTGCGTATGGTGCACGAGAGATGTTGCTTCTGGCAAAATATCGGAAGCGAGGAAACTTGCGAACGCCATTCTGAAATCTGCCCTACCTATCCGGCCAGGCTCACGAAATTTTCGATGACGAGCCTTCGGCATCGGAAAGGGTCCCCGCAAGGGGTTTGAAAACGACAAAGCCCAACGGTTGCAACGCTGGGCTGAGTCTTTGAAAAGGAAATTCGGATGTTGGACGCATTCATTTCCTTGCTAGGAAGTTTAGCACAGGTGAACTTCGTTTGGCATGGCGACATTGTTCTCAATGTTGCCATGTCCGGCGGAGGCGTCGATTGGCCTTGGGTTTGCACCCTCGCCGCCATCGTCTGTATTGCTTGGGTTATGACTTCCCGCAAGCGTTAAACGACTTTTGTCGAACGGAAACGGGGTCTCCGAAAGGAGGCCCCGCTTGTGCTTTAGGGCGGCGTATCGGCGCGACCGGGACGATTACTTGATGCGCATATCTTCTTCGGTGTAGCCCGCTTCAAGCGCATCGACGAACCACTGTGGCTTGTGGCCACCACGCCCCGTCCACGTTTCCTCGCCTTCGGGGTTCTTGAATTTCGGGGGGAGCTTTGTGGCCTTCTTGGCCGTTTTCTTGCCGGAGGCTTCGAGTTCAAGATCGGATGTCGTGAAGTTGAAGAGTTTGCACAGTCTCAGGCATTCCTGACGCGCATCTTCGCGTACAGCATCGAATTCCTGTTGCCATTCGGCTTGCTTGGCCTGCACGGCCTCAAGACGGGCTTGGAGGGCGGTGGAAGTGTTGTCCATTGATAATCTCCAGAAAGGGTTTAGGAAGGGAGAAGAGAAAAGCGGGCTTCAAGAGCGGATGCGAAGTTCGAGCACCCGCCCGTTTCCGATGAGAAAACAGCCGCAGGTGAAGGCCATCGCCAGCTCAAGCCAGCAGAGCAGAATTCCGTAGACGAAACACCACGTGTTGTGCGCTGCATCTCCCGGAATAAGCGAACGTGTGATGAGGTCGAAAAACTCAGTCGAGGCCAGTAGCGCAAGGAAGAAGATTCCGACGGCGATGAGCAGGCGCAGCCATGCCGGGCCTCGCGGCAGTCGGTAGCGATGCGTGATGGCAAAGTGCCATATCAGAACAACGACATTCAGAGCCAGAAAGGCGATGTTGAACGGCATGGCCTATCCCTCCAGAAAGTTCAGCAGGGGCCAATACACGGCCCAACCGACAGAGGCGAACGCATAGCCCACGACACGCGGGATGAGGTTGTACCAAGTCCAGTCGGTGGCGGCTGCGAGGCAAAGGGCATAGGTTGCGGGAACGGCGACGAATTGAACGCCGATCAGAACAATGAGGATTGCGCCTTCGAGTTCGAAAGCGAGCTTGCGGAGTTTGTCGAGCATGAGATTTCCGTTTTTATTGGTTTCGGACAAGCCGTTTCAGGGCTCGCCGAATGGTTTGGTGGGTCATGCCTTCGAGCGAGCGAATCGCTTTGGAGCGCTCGGTCGTGGTAATCAATCGAAGAAGCCAAGCACATGAAATGAGGGCGATGGCCTTGTCGAAGGTTTCGACGACCGTCAGACTTTCGCCATAAAACGGTGCGAGGCCGGTGCGCTTGATCCGTACGGCGTTGCCTCCAAAGCTCACAGAGATTTCCGGATGCGAGGCCACCAGATCGGCTATCCGTTTCATCTTGCGCTCGATGTTCATGCGGGCCTTGACCAACAGCTCATGAGAGCCCTCGTTCATCGGAAGGGGAATCTGGGCATAGGACTCAGCAAAGACTTTGGCCAGATGCTTGGCACGCCCGGAATAAAGGCAAATGACGGTGCTGTCGGAGGACAAGAGACGCTCCTTAATTCGGAAGTTGATGCCAGTTGGATTCGCTATGGACGAAGATGTCGAGGTGCGATGACGGTTGTGCGTGGATGGGGTGCGACGATTTGCTTTGCAGAACAAATGAGCGCGGCGTCAGGCGTCCGTTTCGTTCAAGGTTTGACAGGACGCTGGCGGCCATGCGAAGCATCAAGTTCGCGATCAGCTCGACGGATTGCTCGATCAGAGATTCAGGTTGTGAAAGTTGAGAGAAGAGCGTGATCGCGGAGTTGGGGCGAAAGCGAACGGCAAAATGTGCGGATGACTCTTCCTGCTCGTTGAGGAGCGTCAGGCGATTTTGCTCGTCGATTCGCAGACCGAAATATCTCAGATAAGCCTCATCGCGAAGGTAGTGGGAAATCCGCCTGCGGATTTCGACATTGATTTTGTTGTCCAACATGTCCAGATAACGATGAGCTCGGTGCACAGCTGTTGGCTTGGTGATGAGAGTCATTAGCTTTTCGATCTGCGATTTTGTATTGAAGGAAGCCAATGCCGGCTTAAGCCGTGGCTTCGACGCGGGCAGGCTCTTCGACCTCTGAACCGACTTCTTGACGCGCCGGCGCAGCTTCTTCGTTTTCCGAAGCCTTTGCGCGGACGGTCTCCTGTTTCGGAGCCTGAGTTTGGGTAGAAGGTGCTTCGGGCTTGTTGTCCTTCCGGGTCGTGGCGAGGTCGGTCTTCTCAAGCCGGTCATCGGCATGTTCGCGGCGGACCTTGGCCTCGATGGCGGCGGCGCGTTGGCCGAAGCCCGTCTTCCTTGCCTGATTGATGGCCTGAAGACGAATCTGGTGCAAATCCTGCACGAATTGCGAGAGATTCTTTTCCCAAGAGCGCACGATGTTCTTGCGCGTCTGGGCGCTCATGATGTGGTTGATCCAGCAGCCTTCGGCGCGGGAGATCAATCGGTCAAAGAGCTGCACGACGGTCATGAACTGCGCAGAGTGGGGCGTATGAAGCGGAGGCTCATAGAAGCGCTTGTGGTCATAGGCCGGAACCTGCTGGTCTTCGGCAATGCCCTTTACGGTTGCGATGCGCTGAAGTTCCTTGATGGAGGCGATCATCTGGGTTTCAAGCTCGCGGAACTCCTTCTCAAGCCGGAGCGAAATCTTTTCTGCGAGCTCGGTTCCACCGATGGCCTCGATGACGAGCGTGCTGACGATGAGGCTCATGTTGACGCGCTCATAGTTGTTCTCGAAGAAAATCTGCGCACGGTCGGAGTAGAGACACAGCGCCTGCTTCAGATAAGCTCGTGAGTGAGAGGAGCCGCCGTAGCGACGTTCGGAGCGTATGCGCGGAACGGTCTTGTCGGCATACATTTCGCGGCTGGCCTGACGGGCCTTGCGCTCGCGCACTGCGCGGTTGTCCGCCTTGACGGGGGCGGGTTTTCTAATGTCGGGCAGCGGCTGAGGTGCCTTTTCGGCGGTGTTCATGTCGCTTTTGACAAGTTCCAATGCAGCCTTTTCAACGATGGTCGTCTCCGAAAGGCTCTTGTCGGGTTCTTGAGTCATGGGGAAGGGCTCCCTGTGGATTAGCGTGAGCAAAATTGCTCGCCTTCAGGGTAGCCGCCAATCGAAAGGAAAATGGCAGGCTAGGAAGCAGGTTTTGCTACGGCAAGCGTCATTCAAGGAGCGGAATGCAGGGAAGAGACGGAAGAGCGGAGCGCAGAGAGGTCTCGCTGGCCACTTTTCTTGCAAAAACGCGCCCCAAAAAGCAGGATTTGCTTCCTAGCGCGTCACCGACCTTCGTTTGCCGTGCTAGGATCCCAGCACCATCTGACGAACCTTTCGGTTTTGGACAGACTAACCGTCGCTTCGCGACCCTGAGTTTTCTTACTTTTATTGACTCTGGTTAATCCCAAAAAAGTATTGAGTGACTGTAGGCGCTTCTCCTATAGACGTAAACACGGCGGTTTCCTTCATGGAATCCGTGCTGTGTCTTCTGTTGCAGCCCGCATTGGTTTTTTGACTGATGACGATTGACTGCCGGTCGACTCAAAGTTATTGCTTTGTGTTCGGTCGTTATGTTTGGCGGTTGTCGATATCCTTGGTTCGCAAGGAATCGCTTCATGCCCTCTGTAAACATCTGCCGCCGCTTCATGCGTGCGATTGAGATGGGCGCTGACGTTCGAACTTCGGTTTGAGTTTCATGCGTTTATGTGCCGGCGGGCGAAACCTTGTGTTTCGATGGCGTCGATGATGTCAGGCCAGTGCTGAACCCCTTGAGGGACAGTCCACTGCCGAATTGCCCTTCAAGCACCGGAACTTGTTTCGGCGCGTATCCTAGGGCGCATTGTATGCATCAAGCCTGCAATGTCTTCAATAATCAACGCATTGTCGAGTTTCACTCCTCAATGACGCTTTTCAACATAGTTCGTAGCACCGCTCCATCCTCCAAGGGAGACGAACGGCGAGCGAATTAACTTTCGGCAATTTTGCCTATCAATGATCCCCGTGGGAACAACTGATTCCCATAGGGGCGTTCGGTTGTCTTCGGGGTTCACAACCTACAGGAGACAACTATGTCAACGACGACTTCCGACAAGAACACCGCCACCGTCCTCAACAACGGTCCGGTCTATTACACGGAAATCACGGGTTCCGCCTTCGAACATGTCATCAACGATGACGGCTCGGAGTACAAGTTCAATCCCGCCTGGAAATGCACTGGTTTCGCCGATTCGACGAATTCCCGCATCCCCAAGCGTGATCCGAACTACGTGTTCAATACGACGCTTCTGCAAGACCTCCTCATCTTCCTTCTGTACCCGCAGGGTACGGCCCTCTGGCTTACCGGCCCGACGGGTTGCGGCAAGACGAGTGCGGTGATGCAGGTAGCAAGTCGTTTGAACTGGCCCGTTTTGGACCTGACCCTCAACAATAGATTCGAGTTCGGCGACCTTCGTGGTCAATGGGGCTTGACTCAAGACGAGGGACAGGAACATGCCACCATGAAGTACATCCACAACGCGTTGCCTCTCGCAATGAAGAACGGATGGATTCTGGTACTCAACGAAGCCGACCTTGCCTCTCCGGGCGAGCTCTCGGCTTTGAATGACGTGATCGAAGGCCGCAACCTTCTGATTGCTGAGAATAAGGGTGAAGCCATCAAGCCTCATCCGATGTTCCGTCTGATCGTTACTGGCAACAGCAACGGTGCGGGCGACGACTCTGGTCTTTATCAGGGCGTGCAGCAACAGAACGTGGCCGCCATGGACCGCTACAGAATGCTCAAGGTTTCCTATCCGACTGCCGGTGTGGAAGAGGGCATTTTGAAGAACGTTTCCCCAACGATTGATGCCAACATTCGCAAGCTCATGTGCAAGTACGCACAGGAAATGCGCAAGGCGTTTATCGGTACGGAAACTTCGCAGGCGACCATTTCGATTCCGTTCTCCACGCGCAGTCTGGTGAATTGGGCTTCCACGCTTCAGTTCTACACGATGGCGAAATGTCCCCTCAAGAAGTCGCTAGAACTCTTCTTCCTCAACAAGTTGAGCCCTGAAGAGTGCCAAGCCGCCAATGCCATTGCTCTTACCGTTTTCGGTGAGACTTGGAATCAGGCATAACTTCTCGATTGGCATAGTCGCAATCATGGCTACGCTTTCTTCCCTGCACTAGCGGGGATGCTTCATGACCTCCCTCGGGGATGCAAGATTCCCGATTGGGAGGATTGTGTCTCCGGAGGAGGTTGTTTTTTTCAACCTTCCTTCATAAGGACACATGTCATGACTGAAATGACGCAAACCCCCGCTGTCGCGCCTGTTGCTCAGGCCAACGCCTCTTCGAAGTCTCTCTCCCTTGTGGAACGCATGGCCGAAAGACTCAACGTCGAATCCGGAAAACTCTGGGCGACGTTGGTTCAAACGTGCTTCAAGCCCAACAAGGACGGAGAAGGCTTCACCTACGAAGAAGTCATGCTCATCCTCCTCATTGCCGAACAGCTCAATCTCAATCCGCTTCGCCGGGAGATCTGGGCTTTCCGTGGCAATGGCGGCGTGCAGCCCATCGTCAGCATCGACGGCTGGAAGGCCATCATGCTACGTCAACCGTCGTTCGATGGCTACGAAGTCCGATATTCGGAAACGCTTGTGGAAATCGAAGGGTTGGGCAAGCTGCCGGAATGGGCCGAATGCACCATTTGGTTGAAGGGGATTTCTCACCCGACGACCGAACGCGTGTATTTGAGCGAAGTCTTCATGCCTTCGAGCCCTGTTTGGCGCAAGTCTCCGCGTCGCATGCTCCATCATCGCGCCCTCATTCAGGCGATTCGTTTCTCCTTCCAGGTCACCGGTATTTCCGATGTCGCTGTTGGAGATGACGGTTCCATGATTGATGGTAGCGATCTCATGTACGGCAGTGTGAATGTAGGTCAGGTTCAACCGAATTTGGTTAGAGCCATCCCTGCGAAGCCTGCCAAGCTGGTAACGGTGGACAAGGAACGTTTCAATGAAATTGCAGAAAAAGCCATCACCATGGCTCGATCCCGCAATGACTACGTTCCGGCGTTCAAGTTTGCCGAGACGCTTGAAGCGACTGCACGTGACTACGTGAAGGGTCGGCTTCAGGAAGCACGAGATGCAGATCTTCGTGCAGCCATGATGACGGCGGAATCTTCCGAGTCCGGCGGCGATGTTGAATCATTCTTCAATGCCGTCGACGCTCAGGAAGTGCCTCAGCCCTGCATGGACGCCTTTGCATAAGACCGTGAGACCTTCGGGTTGACGGTTCTGTTATCTGCCCTCCGGTTGCATGCCTCGTGTTTGCAGCCGGGGGCGCATGAATGGAGATGATGATGTTTTACATCGAGTTGGATCAGCGCAGCGATGCGTGGTTTTCGTGGCGCGAAAAGGGAATAACGGCAACTGAAGCTGTGGCGATTTCCGGACATTCACCCTATATGACGCCTTGGCGCGTATGGGCGGAAAAGACGGGTAGAGTCGCCCCGGCGGACTTGTCTAAAAATCCCAACGTCCAGTATGGCATCAGCCATGAGGACGAAGTTCGCAGCCTTTTCATGCAAAAGCATGTTGATGTCGTCATGCCGACGTGCGGAGAGTTCGAAGACAACCGAATTTTCCGTGCGTCGTTTGACGGCCTCAATTCATCCGGGGAACCTGTGGAAATCAAGTGTCCCTCGGATTCGACCTTGGAAGATGTGCTTGCACGCCGAGAAAAGTCTGATGCCTATCAGCTTTATCAGTGGCAGGTGCAGTGGCAGATCATGGTCGCCGGCGCAAAGCGCGGATGGCTGGTGTTCTATCTCGGCAACGACAAAATCATGGATTTTGAAGTGGCCAGGAATGACGCCATGATCTCGGAAATGCAGACGGCATGTCAGCAGTTCTGGGAGAAGAACATCCTGCGCGACAAAGCTCCGGACAAAATTCCAGAGCGCGACGTGTTCGTACCCAAGGGTGATGATCTCATCGCTTGGGGAAGGGCCGCCGCCGACTACCGAAGAATCAAAGAGGAGATTGATCGACTCACGGCTCTTTTGGAGGAACCCAAGCAGCGTCTTCTGACGTTGATGGGGGACTACAAGAATGCCGATTTCTACGGGGTCACCGTCTGTCAGTACACGCAGAAGGGAAGCATCGACTACAAACAGGTGCTTGCCAAACGCGGTTTGCTTCTGACGGAACAGGAATTGGACACCTGCCGACGCAAGTCGAATGAAGTTCAAAAAGTGAGTTTGAGCAAGAGTGAGTTTCCTCAGAATTTCATTCCTGAAAAGAATGAGGAAATTTGCGAAGCCATTCGCACGATCCAGACAGATCGCAACAATCTGTGCTGGTAGTTTTTGAGTGTTGTTTGAAGCGATGAGTCCATCGTCGCCGTTTCCTCCTCACCACATGCGCCCCCTGCGCCGGTTCCACAAATTTCAGAGATGAAATGGAATCGAGGCGCATGACGCCTTGGTGAGGCCCCGAAGAAAGCGATTTCGGAGGGTGTAAAACAAAACCCGCTGTCGGTAAACAGCGGGTCTTGCAGAAGGAGATGGCGATGAAGGTGGATTTCATCTCGCTTATCTCTAACGACATCATAGCACACGGCTTTTCGCTAGACAT
>NZ_KQ968559.1:10541-25164 GCF_001578585.1 Sutterella sp. KLE1602 | reverse complement strand
TCGTGACAGAGGAAGGAACAGTATGGAAATTTGAGGAAGCTCTTCAAAAGCCCTCTCTAATTTTGCGCCCCGAGAGCTTTTATCTATTACACAGGCCAAATTTCTGTGCAAACGATTGTTCAGGGTACTTTTGAAGAGCTTCCTTGATTATATGAGGCTTCCTCTTTTAACGTATGCCTCGCATTTCGCCGTCTTTTCCGCCATTCCTCCCCGCCTCACCGAGGCGAGGGTTCCTGGCGGATTTGGCTGAGCCAGACTCACAAATCGCGATCAAGAAATTGTCATCAGGGTCAAGCGCTTCTTCAGTAAGCACCCTATCGGGTGGTTTGCCGATAAAAATCGCCATCGTAACTGCGAAATCTATAGAAAATTCGCAATCGTACCGGCGATTTTTATCATTTTGAGCCCGATGTCAGACAAGTCTGCTGTCTGTGGCGTTGTCTGCCATGGGTTGATCGGCAAACCAAAGCCTCATCAAGTCATCTGGCGTCACGGTATCAATGGGTGCGTCCGGATAGGCAGTCGTGAATTTGCCAGGGCGCGCTTTGGCAGACGAGGAAAGCTTGCATTCAAAAGCTCGGATTCTTTCGTTTTTGACTTCAAGAAAATCGAGCTCATGAGGGTTGTTGCTGGTCGTGCGCCAGAAGTACATGTCGGTAAAGTCGTTTCGAATGCTGTGCAGTTTCACGCGTTCCATGAAGAAGAAGTTTTCCCACAGGGCGCCGCCATCCTGGCTGGGTCTGGCTACCATTGGGCTGAAGTCACCGATGATCGCGTTCCTGACGCCATTGTCGCAGAAGTAGACTTTTTTGCCCTTCTTGAGTTCGTTGCTTAGATTTCGGGAAAAGGAGGGACAAATTTTGATTATGAAGCATTGTTCCAGAAGTTGGAGATAGTCGGCGACTGTGGTTCTGCTCAGGCCGGTGTCGCGTGCTAGGTTGTCATAATTTACTTCTGAGCCTACGTTATAGGCGAGTAGCTTGACGAGGTGCATGAACTTCTCGTTCTGGCGGATCCCCGCAAGTGCAAACAAGTCTTTGTACAAAACGCCATCGCAGTAATTGCGCAGTGTCGATTCAGCATGGTCGGGATCTGTGAAGACGGCTGGATAGGTGCCATAAATCATCAGACGTTCGATGTTCTGGCTAATTTCGCCCCAACCTTTGGCGGCAGCGATTTCCGAGATGGAAAGCGGCCACATTTGTCTATGGACAAGACGGCCAACGGCGCTTTCTTTGACGCCTTTGGCAAGTTCAAGTGAGGATGAGCCAGTGGCAAAGATTTTTTTTCCGAGGTTCAAGCGAACGTTTACATCAACAAGTTGCTTGAGGATCAAACCGATGTTGGGAAAACGTTGTGCTTCGTCGATGATGATCGTATCGGCTTGGCGAAGGGTGAGTTCGACATCAGTTGAAGAGCTGAATTGGAGCTGTCTATGGTCGGTGATGAGATCGCCGTTAAACCAGCGAACGGACTTTTCATACTGTGAAAGTTCAGTCAAAAGCGTCGTTTTCCCAATTTGACGAGCGCCGAAGATAACGACAGCCTTGGGAGGAGTTTCACGGGTGATTTGAGGTTGCAGTTCTCGTTGGATATAGGGCATTTGTAAAAATCTCCATCGTAACTGCGAAATCTATAGAAAATTCGCAATCGTACTGGCGAATTTTATCATTTTTTTTGTACGAGAACATAGACTTGAGAGGGTATGAGAGGCTGTAAAAGTAATTCCTATCGTAAGCACCCTATCGGGTGGTTTGCCGATAAAAAGTCCGAAAAATGGTTCGCCGCTCCGGAGGCGGACGTAAAAAGCTGACTTCCAAATATCCGGGGCTGATGCAGGCACTTGCAGAAGTTCTTGAGCGTTCCACTTACGGGGATCCGCAGAGAGTGCCGATAACTGATAAGTTATTTCCTAACTATTCCTTAGGCAGGCGGGGGCTGCGTACCTGAGAAAGGATGATCCGCACAGCGTTGTATATCACGACCAAAACGCGTTTGTTATAATTTTATATGCGAAAAAATCCATCCGTTCGCGCCAACACACTTTGGACTATCCCCATGAATATCAAAACCTCTCTGGCTCTCATTGCCTCCGCTGCCGTTCTGAGCGGCTGCGGCTCCGTGAACTCCATGCTCAACGAAACGACGCAGACGCATGAGTTCTTTCGAATCTACGACGTCAAGACCTCCGCTGACGTCGACGATCTCGGTGATGCCCTCGAAGCGGGCATGAAGTACAACCTCAACAACCCGCAGATTCATAGGCCGATCGTCATGGCGCCCGTTCCGAAGGAACCCGGACGCTTCACGACTGACGACACCATGACCAACACCAATCTGGGCCGACTCATGAAGACCTACGGCCAAACGGACCTCGGGCTTAAGACCATGGTTTGCAAGGACTCGCCTTGGCAAGCCCGCGGCACCCGCTTCAGCAGCGGTGACTGGAACGGCGTCGTCAATGTTTGCGTTTTCCCGTATCAGGGCGGTTACCACGTCGACATGTACGGCTTTCTGACGGTGAAGCAGGGCGGCATCAAGGAAGTGGTTCGTTCCGGCGTGTACTCCGTCATGGGAGAACCTCTTCAGTGGATTGAAAAAGCCATGCTTGACACGATCCGTGAAGCCCGCGCCAAACTCGACGCCGAGGTCAGCCTCGTCGAAGCTCGTCCGAAGCTCTACGGCACGCCGTGGCTGATGGATCCGGGTGCCGACGTTCCGACCAAGGAAACCGCCAAGCAGAAGTAATCGTCATTCATTGCTCGTGTGGTTCTGACTGACGGAACCGCAAGGGAATGCAGACGAAACAAGACAATGGACTCGAAATCCGCCGTGATTTCGAGCCATTGTCGCATCAAGTCCGGACGGATCTTGGCGGTCTACGGGACTGACGCGAAATTGTGGTTTCAGAGAATTGAGGGTCCGGGCTTGGTACGGCAGAAGGACCGAAGTCCTTCCACCGTGGCCCGAGACAGTACCGGTTGTGCAGGCCGTAAATCAGTCCAACAGTTCTAACCCGTCTAGGATCTTCCAACTCCCAAGCTTTCTACCGCCAATGCGCTCGAGAAGGCCCTTACTTTGCAACTCGGCGATTTGACGCTTTATTTTTGATAAGGAATATCCTTGAAGGACGGCTAATTCGGCCTGAGTAATTTTAGGATTATTGTGAATCGCAGCAATAAGTTTTTTGGTCTCGTGATTGTGTGTTGTCGAATGTTGATAAGCTTCAACAAACATTTCCTTTGCAATGGAAGCTGTGTCTTCTTTTTGTAAGGAGTCGTCCTTATAAAGAATGTGAAGTCTTCTGTTTTTGAGTTCAAAGTTCGTTCCTAGAATGACGTTGCGAAGAAAATGTTCCAGAGGAAGCGTTGAAGACTGAATATCCAACATCATGTTCGACCAATTTGCTCTCACCAATGCGTTTCGGAAATACCAAGCGTTTTTTGCGAAGGGTGCATTGTTGACCGGGAATCCAAAAAACTTCAGGTATTTAATAAGGAAAACAGCTGTAGTTCTAGTGTTACCTTCGCAAAACGGATGAATCTGCCATACGTTGGAAATGAATTTGCTGATGTGTGAGATTTTTTGCTCAGTTGAAAGGCTAATAAATGAGAATTTTCGCTCTTTATCAAAATCGTAATTCAGGGTGTCCAAAATAACGTCGAAATCACAATATTGAACGGTATCGCCATTTAATACCCATTCTTTTTTCGTGATGTTGTAGGGGCGAATCTTTCCGGCGTGTGGGTAAAGGCCTGCGAAGAGCTTTTTATGAATATTGAAGTAAGTAAAGGTTGAGAAATTGAAGGTGGCTTCGCCCAATAATTTAGCAATGCGAGACGCAACGATATCTGCCTCCCGCGTGTTGGCTGAGTCCTGATTTTGTCTTGCTTCCTTGGTCTGGTAATACGAGTCGATTCGGGCTTGAGCCTCGTCGATGTTGATCCGTCCCTCAATATGCTCTTTGGCAGTTTCAAGCAAGTATTTGGATGTGGCCAGGCCGTCGACCTGCTGTAGACCTATTGCAGTTTGCCAGGCTTGAGACTTCTCGGCTTGATCTGGCTCTCCAAGGCGCTCGTACTCTGCTAGCGCAAGTGTCAACTGACGGTTCTTCCTGTTAGGCATGTGAAATTACTGACTCTTAAGGTTTGTGTTATGGCTCATCTACTGTTTTACAAATGATACATTAGCGGCGTTGTTAGTGCCTGTGAAGGGAGTCCGTGTTTGATGTGAGAAAGACGATGTTTGTCTGTGAGACAGGAAATACTGCTGTCCTTAGATGTCAGTTCAGGGGGCGGGGCGGTGTGTTGTGCAAAGGCACGGGTGACGTGCGAAATGTTCTTGTCAGTGGCCATGGCCACTGCCGAAGGTGCCTCCATCCCCAAGGTGGCTGAAGAGCTCGGCATCAGCGACCAGACGCTTCGCAACTGGATCAAGCAGAAAACGACAGGCACCCCCTTGTCACCAACGAACGGTAAGGTCGACGACGAGTCCATGAAGCTCCTCGGCTTGGAGACTGAAAACCGCCGTCTCAAAAAAGAGGTGCTGCAGCTAAAAAAATGGCAGGCGTATCTCACCAGCGGAGTTCTTGGTAAAGTTGTACTGTCAGGTGCCGACTGTCGGCACTGGCTTTCCAAACGAATTAGAGGTACGCCCATGAAGGCT
The DNA here is from genome assembly GCF_001578585.1 of Sutterella sp. KLE1602. Lineage (NCBI taxonomy): Bacteria > Pseudomonadati > Pseudomonadota > Betaproteobacteria > Burkholderiales > Sutterellaceae > Sutterella > Sutterella sp. KLE1602. The sequence continues at coordinate 20,499 of NZ_KQ968559.1, read as the reverse complement.
CAACACTTTGCCCGCAACATTCTCGCCGTTGCGGTTCTCTCCGCCTTGGGCGCCCATGCAGCCGTTGCCGCAGACTTTTCCGAAGGGGTTTATGTGAACAACGGTGAGCAGGATGTGTACGATAACTTCACCGTGATGAACGGGGATGCGTCGGATCTGCAAAGCCATGCAGGCGTCTTCATCCAGAAGGAGGGCGAGAAGGTTGGATCCCTGACCGTCAACAATCAGTTCAAGGTCGATGTTTCGGCCACTGAGACGCACGCCTCGGTGCTCGCCGGTGTTCGTCTCGATCCCCTAGGCCTGCTTAAGCTGCAGGATGATGCTGTCATCTCGGTGAAGAATACGGCGAAGCCATCTGACGCAGAAGTCTCAGCAGGGAAGGTGCCCAACGCTACTTTCGGCCTTTATTCCAACGGCTCGACAGTTACAGCCAAAAATCTGGCCGTTGGGGTGGAGTCTTATGAGTCCGCAAGCACCAGTGGTGTTTTCGCTGTTGCTGGAACTTTGGCTGCGGAGACATTGACGATCAATGTGAAGGCTGCCCAGGAAGCCGAGGTGGAGGATGAGGCCGACGGCGCTTCCATGGGTAATGCGTCTGACGAAGGACTTGCCTCAGGTGCTTACGGCCTCCAGGCCATAACGTCTACGGTTAAGACCGGCAGCTTGAACATCGTGCTCGACGCGACCAATTCGCCGAACGCCAAAGGGATCTCAAGCACGGGCGGGAGCCTGACCACCAACAATCTGTCGATCATGGTGAACGCTCAGAACGAGTCATGTGACGACTATCAGGCGTTGGGGCTTGAAGCAACGAAGGCCAAGGTGTCCGTCACCGAAGCCATGAATGTCGTGGTCGAGTCTCGAAATTCCAAGTATGCCAAGGGTGTTTGGCTCAAGGATGGCGAGCTGACGGCAGGTGACGTGTCGATCAATGTGAAAGGGCAGGCCGACCCTGGAAGCAATTACAAGGCGGATGGTTTCCTTGCGGGCGTATCTACTGTGACCGCAGACAGCCTGAACATTTCGGTCACGAACACCGACAAGGCTTCGGGTATCGTTCTGGGCGACAAGGTGATGATGACTGTGAATGATCTGACGATCCTTGCGAAGTCCGACGACCGGGTTGGGGTGGGCATCGACAAACATGCAGTGGCCACTGAAAAGAGCACGCTTGACGTTACAGGCAGGACCGACATCAGGGCTGAGGGTGTCATGGCTCGTGGTTTGGCCCTCGAGTACGCCGGGGCAGAGTTCAACGGCGAAGCCCGCATTGAGGCTTCCGGTAAGCAGTCGGCCGTCGGCGTTTGGGCCGGAACCCGCACACTTGTGGACTTCAAGGATCATGCCGTGATCAAAACAACTGCAAGGGGTGGCGAGGAATTTGAAGGAATTTCTCAGGCCGTCTTTGTTGAAAACACGGTCGATAGCGAGACTGAGGCCACCGTACGTTTCCACAACGGTGCTGAAATTGTTTCCGACGGATATGCCTTCTATGGCGATGGGAATGGCGCCAGCGCCAACATCTACCTTTGGAGTCACGAGGATACTGTCACGAACATTGTCGGCGATGTCTACATGACCAACAACGCACAAGCCGATCTGGACCTGTCCAAGGGCGGCACCTTCACCGGCGCCGCTTGGGGTGACGGCTTGATCTACGTCACGCTGGACAACGGCGCTCGCTGGAACGTGACGGAGGAAAGCAGCGTACTTACCTTGACAGAACAAGGAGACGGCAAGAGTGCCCTTCTTTCCTTCGCGTCTGCAGATGCCACACTGAATGTGAAGGATCGTTTGACGATTGGGTCGGGCACGACGGTTGTGGAGATGAACAAGCTGCCAGCAGCCGGTGAGTCTTACATTACATTCGTCGAAGACAATTTCATAAACAAGAGCTCCGGCAAGATCAATGCCGTCATGTCGGGTGATTTCAACGACGCCTACACGGGTTCTACGAGCGATGCGGTGAACGTCGCTGCGAACGCCATTTTGGGCGATGACCTCTCCAATTCCGTCACTAACGTCTACTTTGAAGAAGGCCGTCTCGCGGGCGCTGTCGAGGCATCCCGCAAGGACGACGGCTCCTTCACCGTGGTCCGGAAGGCCAACGAGAAGATTGAAGCCGTGAAGACGCTCTCCGTTCTGTCCGCCCTCCAGTGGCGCCACGACATGAACGATCTCATGAAACGCATGGGCGAACTTCGCACGAGTCCCGAAGGCATCGGCGGTTGGGCGCGCGTCTACGGCTCCGAACAGGCTCACGACGGCATCGACATGAAGAATGCCTCCGTTCAGGTCGGCGCCGATGCGGACGTCGGCATGGGCTGGAAGGCAGGTGCTGCGTTCTCCTACACGGATGGCTCCTCCGACATGACGGCCGGCAGTGCCGACCACAAGGCTTACGGTCTGGCGGCCTACGGCACCTGGCTGGGCGAGGGCGGTCACTTCGTCGACCTCATCGCCAAGGTGAGCAGGCTTGAGACGGACTACGGCATCAAGGGCACCAGCGGCAGCTTCGAAAACAATGCGTTCAGCCTCTCCGCCGAATACGGCCGTCACTTCGAGCTGGCGGGCGGCGCCTTTGTCGAACCGCAGGTTGAAGTGACCTGGGGCCGCATCATGGGCGACGACTTCCTCAACTCCGAGGGCGTGAGGATCGAGCAGGACGACATCGACAGCCTGATCGGCCGCATGGGCGTTCGCGCTGGCTTCAATTTCCCGAAGGACAAGGGCCTCGTCTACGCCCGCGCCTCCGTGCTGCATGACTTCAAGGGAGAGAGCGATGCGGTTGCCAGCCTGGGTGCAAAGAGCGTTCGCATGTCCGACGACATCGGCGGCACCTGGGGTGAATTCGGCGTCGGCGCGAACTTCCGCCTGACGCCCGACACCTACACCTACGTTGACCTCGAAAGGACGACGGGCGGTGAAGTGAGCGAGAAGTGGCGCTGGAACGTCGGCGTGAGGCACGTCTTCTGATGACCCTGGGGGCAGCCGTCTCACGACTGCCTGAATGAGAAAAGAGGCCTCGAATCCCCTGTGGATCGGGGCCTTTCAATTTGGTTCCCATAGGGGAATGGTGTGGCGGGGCAGGGCGCGCGAAATATGAGTTTCAGTGATGCGGCTCAACAGGTTGGCTTTTGTTTACATCAATAGCGGAAGGAAGCTGATGTTAAGTGATGTTAAGTGATGTTAAACGATATAATGGTGCATGAGATAAACCTCACTAGTTCAAAGCCATGACCTCAATCCCTACGAGTGAAACATTGACTATCGAGTTTAAAAGCGACCCTCCGGCAGGTCTGCCCGATAAAACGGTTGTAGAGTCCGTCGTCGGAATGACCAACGCTCAGGGAGGCACGCTTTACATAGGTATTGATGATGATGGTAAGGTAAGTGGCGTCCGCTCGCCGAAATGGTCGGATCCCGAAAAAGTAGTGGCCTTTCTGACTGGCCATACGGTGCCGCCAGTTACGGTTCGCGCCGAGACGCTTTATGCTGAAAATGGCTTACCTTACACGGCAGTGTATGTACCTATGGGTAGGGGATTGACGGCGACTAAGGACGGTCGCGTTATTCAGCGTCGCATGAAGATCGACAAGACACCTGAGAACGTTCCTGTGTATCCGCAGGAATACGCGACAGTTATGTCTGATCAAGGCCTTTTGGACTTTACGGACAGGGTTCTGCCAGAAGCCGTTCTAGATGATTTGGATCCCGTAGAGAGGGTGCGCCTGCGTCGTTTGATTGAGACGTACAAAGCGGAAGTTGGTCTGATGGAGCTCGAGGATGATGAACTGGACAAAGCGCTCGGTCTTGTTAAATTAACACCGGAAGGCTATCGTCCGACCGTAGCTGGCTTGTTGCTCATCGGACGAGAAAAGCGTCTTCTTAAGCTCCTGCCGACTAGCGGCTCAGTTTTCCAAGTGATGAGTGGCACCGATGTGATCGTCAATGATGATATTAACTTGCCCTTGCTTGGAACTTTTGAAGAGATGCTTTTGCGGTTTCGAGCTCGAAATGGCGAGAAGGAATTTTCCGATGGCTTCGTGCGTGTGGCTGTACCTGATTTTTCGGAGCGAGCGTTCCGTGAAGCACTGGTGAACGCGTTTGTTCATAGGGACTATGCCGTCAGTGGAGTTGTCAACGTGTGTATAAGTAATGAGGACATTACTGTTACAAGTCCAGGCGGCTTTATCCGAGGGGTCTCTTTGGAGAACTTGCTCGTCGTTGAACCAAGAGGCCGAAATCCTTTGCTGGCGAACATTTTCAAGCGAATTGGCCTTGCCGAGAAAACTGGGCGCGGCATTGACCGTATTTTTGAAGGCGCTGCCCTTTACGGTCGGCCTTGGCCAGATTATTCGGAGTCAAATGATGGATTTGTTCGAGTACGAGTGATGCGAGCCGAAGCGGACATGGTGTTTTACCAGCGTGTGCTGAGCTATAAAAAGCGCTTTGCGCGCAACCCTTCGACTTTGGCTTTGCTCATCATGTCTTCACTCGAAGACTCTCCGGGTCTCGACAAGGCTGAGCTCTGTCGTCGTACGGGTTTTACCCAGACGCGTGTCGCAGGGCAGATTGAAACGCTTTTACGCGAAGGCGTGATCGAGCTCGTGGGAGACGGTTACAGGCTAGTCAATACTACTGGCTTATCGTCCAACAGCTTACCTGAAGATGCTGGTTCAGAGGCTTCGATTGATGATCCCACGGCAGTCATTTTGCGGTTGGTGAGCGAAAAGCAAGTCATAAGGCGTGACGATGTTGTCAAGGCACTCTCGGTGACACCTCAAAAAGCTTATAGACTTCTCAAAACGATGACCACGGGTGGTTTGTTGACTAGATCTGGAGCCAGAAGAACGACCGTGTATAGATTGCCTGATGCAAGAGAACGCCATTGAAATGCTCTCATGTATTCAGCTCAAAGAATCGGTCTTCGCAGTAGACGAAAAGGTGACGGCGAAACTGTTGCAGGCACCGCTGTAACCGTATGCTTGGCAGTGAAGGCAACAAACATAGGATCTGTCGCCAATTTAACCAACGGACTGATGTTAAGTGACGTTAAGCGATGCTAAGCGGCGTTGGGTGATGCTAAGCACAGCGTGGTTTAACATCAGCGGTTCTGATTTATGGTTTTAACCCTGATAGGTAATCGTCCTGCCAGTGTGGGGCTGTAGTTATATTGAATTGATAATTTCATCTGTTGTGCACGGAGCGTGGAAAAGCTGGCGAGAAGAAAAGCTGCAAGTCAACCATCCTAAATAAAAGGGCTTTTCTCTCAAAGTTGAGCAGTGTTCATGGGCGTTCTTCCGTCTGGTTAGATTCAAAAGAAGGATCTAGCTTCAATATTTCGGGAGGCTTTAAACTGCGCTAAACAAAGCCGGACTAACGGTCCATGATGCTAAGCGCTGCAGTGGTTACCATCATAAGTTCAGAGAGTGATGTTAACCCAAATTTTGAACCAGACTTTTAGAGAGTCTCGTTCAGCTGTCTAAACGATTTGAGCCCGCGTCGGCGCAGCGTTCAGCTACACGGACGGCAATGAGGACTACGCCCGCGGCGCTTCTGTTGAAGATGCCGATGCGACGGCGGTCGAATTCCCGATTGGTGTGAAGATCGCCAAGGCGTTCGACACCAACGGCTTCAAGGTGAGCCCGGACTTCTCGTTCGCGGTCGGTGCCGACTGTTGGCGATCGTGAAAGCGACAGCAACGTTCGCTTTGCGGGTGCAGAAAGCACCTACAACTTCACCTTCGCTGATGACGTCAAGGTTCGCACGAACCTCGGCCTCTCCGCCGAAAAGGCGAACTTCCGCTTCGGCCTCAATGCCGGTTACGACTGGGGCAACGAAGAACGTTCCGCCACGAGGCTGATGCTCAACGCTCGCTGTCTCTTCTGATGGAAGCTTGAACAAGCGGGCCTGTCCCTGCAGCAGGCCCGCTCATCAAGACAAAACCGTCTGGTGAGGAGAATCTCATCGGACGTTTTTTGTTTTTTCGACTGTTGCTGTGAGGGAGGGCATCGGACGGAAGAAGGCGATGGAGGCGCGATCATTTGCCGAATGACATTTCCTTCTCCCAGGTGGCGGTCAAATGGTCGGCAAAGCGTTCGACGGTTGCGGACGGCGTGAGCGCCTTGTGACGGATGAGGCGGAACTTGAGCGTCGGCCCGGCAAGTTCCGGAAGTACTCGGACGAGCGTTCCGCGGCGAAGATCGACATCGCAGGCATAGGCAGGCAGAGTCGCGGCTACGCCGAGTCCGTCCTTTGCCGCCTCAAGGAGAGCGCCGACACTGTCGAACCTGATCGTCATGTTCAGGCGCCGCTTGAGCGGGATGAGCGTATCGTTGCCCATGAGCATGAACGGGCAGACCCAGCTGCTGCAGCCCAGAAGCGGAACCCGGTCGAGATCGTCGATCGTTCGCACCGGATGTTTTTCCATAAAGGCCGGCGAAGCGCACAGGCGGCTAGGAACGGCGCCGAGGTCCCGGTATTCCAGAAAGGCGGACTGCCTGGCATCGGCCCAGATGCCGATGTCGGCGTCGAGTGTTTCGTCGGCGGGCGGGGCGCTCAGAATGCGGACGTCGAAGTCGTACTCCTCGTGGGCCATGCGAAATGAGCCGATGGTGCGCACGAGAAAAGGCAACAGTCCGGAAACCGTCTGAATCCGCACGAGCCTGCGGTTTCGGCGCATGCCTACGCTTGCTGTCACGGCCTCGATGCGCCGGTCGATGTCGGAGAGGACGGGATAGAGGCGCTCGTAGAGTTCGCGCGCCTCGCCCGTGGGAAGAGTGGATCGGGTCGAGCGCTCGAAAAGCGGATACCCGACGCGCTTCTCGAGCGCCGCAATGCGTCGACTGACCTGCGAAACGTCGCAGCCGCAGGCCGTTGCGGCCCGACTCATCGAGCCGCATCTCATCAGTTCACCGAAGATCTGCCATGAGCGAAGATCGGAAAGACTCTCTGTCATCGGAACTATCCCTTGCAAATGCATTGCGAATGCACAATGCCGTCTTGTATCTTAACAACGACGGCGGAAAATACAATGGATGTGACCAATGACCTACCGTCGCCGGCATGCGTGTCTCTGCGGCATGCAACCGGTGACTCCTCGGGAGAATGACCATGACCACCACTTCTCGCAGATCCTTCCTCAAACTGGGCCTCGCGGCCACCGCGGGCGGCGTCGGCCTTGCTCAGGCCAAGCCCGTCTTCGAACCCGCTTCCTTCGACAAGGAGACCGATGTCGTGATCATCGGCACGGGTGCTGCCGGCTCGTCAGCGGCCGCACGCTGTTCGCAGCTCGGCCTCAAGGTCATCGTGCTTGAGAAGATGCCCGTCGGCGGCGGTTCGTCGGTGCTCTGCAACGGCGGCTTCGCTGTCTGCTGCACGGACGTGCAGGAGCGCAAGCGCATCAAGGACTCGCCCGAGCTCTTCGAAAAGGAGCTCCTCACCATGGGCAAGGTCAACGATCCCGAGCTCGTGCACACGTTCGTCACTGCTTCGCTGCCGACATACAAATGGATGCGCGGGCTTGGTGTCGAGGTCAATGACGTCACGACCGGCGCGGGCATGAGCGTGCCGCGCCAACACATGACGCGTCCGCCGCAGATGCTGGGCATTTTCCGTGAAATCACCGAAAAGGCGGGCGGCCAATATCTCTTCAAAACCGCTGCGAGGCGCCTCATCGTCAACGAGGAAGGGCGCGTCACGGGCGTCGAGGCCGAGTCCCGTGGCAAGAAGCTCTCCATTCGCGCCCGCAGAGGCGTGGTGATCGCGGCGGGCGGATGGGCGCGCAGCGAAGACCTACTTCGCCGCTTCTCGCCCGCGGCTGAAAAAGCCCTCAAGCTGGGCGGCATCGGCAATTCCGGCGACGGCTCAAAGATGGCATGGGCATTGGGCGCCGACCTTCTCGACGTCAGTTACACGAAGGCAACGTACGGCTTCAACCCAAAGACCAAGACTTCCGCCTTCGTCATGTACAACGGCGCCATGATGGTCAACCTCAACGGCGAGCGCTACGCCGACGAATCCCGTCCGTACAAGGAGTTGGGCGACATGACGCTTGCTCAGCCCGAAGGCATCGGCGTCCAGATCTATGACGCCGCCATCCATGAGGAGGCGCAGAAGGATCCGCTCGCGCGTACGGACACTCTGAAGAAGAACGGCGAACTCTACAGCGCCGACACGATCGAGGGCCTCGCCAAGGCGATGGGGCTTCCCGCTGACAAGCTCGCCGCGACTGTCCGTGCCTACAACGAAGGTCTCGCAAAGGGCGCGGACGCCTTCGGGCGCACATCGCTTTCCGCTGGCAACGGCAAGCCCGCTCCGATCGTCAAGGCCCCGTTCTACGGATTCCGTGCGACGGCCGTCCTGCTCTCGACCTACTGCGGTCCGAAGATCGACAGTCAGGCCCGTGTGATCAACATCTTCGGAGAACCCATCGAAGGCCTCTGGGCGGCCGGTGAGGGTACGGGCGGCCTGCACGGCGCTGCCTACATGTCGGGCACGTCGGTCGGCAAGGCCGTCGTCTTCGGCAAGATCGCCGCCGAAAGCATCGCCGGCAAGCAGTAAGCCGGCGGAGGCCCGCCCAAGGCCTGCAGGCGTCAAATCCGTGAAATTCGGCCCGCAGTCGGTACGATTGCGGGCCGAATTCGCATACTGCCCGCGATTCCGATGTCCTGACCGATCGTCAAAACGTCCGGAGGACTATCATTTTGAGTGTCGGCACTCGGGCGAGAACCGTTCAACTGGAGGAAATGGATGCAGCATCAGTGGCAGACCTTCACCGATGAGGAGATCATGACGCAGCTGGCCCAGCGCGAGGCGGGCAACTGCTAGTACATGTACGTCAACCAGCTGCGATGGCTCAGCTTTGTTGGTCACGGCCTCAAGGAGCCGTTTTCGCTTCTGGCCAAGGACATCCCGGCGCCTGAGCTGCCGCCCGAGCTCGACGAACTCGCTCAAAAGCGGGCGCTGCAGTATTTCCGCGTTATCCTTCTGACCACAAAGGACGCTGAGAGTCTCAACCTCGAGCCGCAGGATATTTTTCCAGCCGACATCCTTCTCGACGGCCGGCGGGTACCAGTAACGGTGGACTTCATCTGCGCCAGCATCCATTGGTTCACGCTGTACTCGCTCGGGAAGTATCCGCTTCCGCAGGACTGGGCGGATGATTTCGCGGAGTATTTGCGGCTCAGATGGCCCGAATACAAGGGCGAGCCCGTCACGCACGACGTACTGACCTACTGGCTCATGTACTGGGAAGTACACGAGAGAGAGGTTCAGGCGCCGCTCGAGCGTCTCAAGAATGACGTCAAGGGCTTCTACCGGTGTTGCAGAGGCTCTGCTTCTTCACCTGCGGGTGGGCGTCAAGCGCTGGATTCGCGATCGTTCGAAGTGATGGTGAGGCTGATGCCGGTGGGGCGGATACCGGACGAGGAGGACTTGCGGGCAGGGACGGGCGTGCCGTCCGCCGAGGCAGGCAGAGCGGAAGCCCAGTGGCCGAAACAATGACTTCGTTCAGCAGGTGGCCGCTCAGACGCGCAGGGTCGATGGTCGAGGTGCACGAGCACCGGGAACACCATTGAATCCAAACAATGTCGCTAGCCCGCTTTCTCTGCTGCTGGCAGGGATTACAACGGGGAACGGCCATGTCTGTCCCTTGTAAGACCTCATGGAGCCTTGGATCAGGCGCCTAAGCTCAAGGTCATATAGAATGAGGATGCCCGTAGGGAACAAGAAAAAATAGCAGGCTCAGTCGTTGCCAGCACAAAGTAAAGGCATACCTAAGTCAAAGACGGTGTGGGGAAACAATCATGATTAAAAACTTGACCGTAACCAATGTCGGTCCATCACAGAAGCTCAATCTGACTTTTGGAACGCGTCTTAATCTCATCACTGGCGACAATGGGCTCGGGAAGAGTTTTTTGTTGGACCTCATCTGGTACGCCATGACCAGACAGTG
>NZ_KQ968559.1:0-10441 GCF_001578585.1 Sutterella sp. KLE1602 | reverse complement strand
ACCTCATCTGGTACGCCATGACCAGACAGTGGCCCTCTGAAGTAAACCCGCAGCTTACCAACAGCTCGATTGCCCGTCCCTCCTCTCACTCTCACACGGCTGTCCTCAAGGCGGAAATTCTGGGGTCGCAAAAAAATGCCAAGGTGCAAGCGACTTTTTCTGCTGACGACGATCGCTGGGTTTTCAATCGCGGCAATCCAGTATCGCCCGGCTTGGTTTTTTATTTGATGGCTGATGGTAGCTTTGCCGTATGGGATTCTGAACGGAATCGCAAGAGCAATGACATCGAGGCTCCCCCTCCCGCCTTCGTCCTGACAAACAAGCAGGTCTTCAATGGTCTCGCTGGTGATGGAGATGCCAAATTATGCAACGGCCTGATTGCCGACTGGGCTGCTTGGTCCGATAGTATCAGTTACGCGGATCTGGCGAAGCAGATGAATTCGGTTCTGCTGGCCTTGTCACCCTCCGGAGAAGCCTACGAAGCCGGCAAGCCGGTTAGAGTTGGCATCAGCGACTCGCGAAGAATCCCCACAATTAAGATGCCGTACGGCATCGAAGTTCCGATCACGCAAGCATCCTCTAGCATCAAAAGAATTGCTGAACTTGCCTATATGCTCGTATGGAGCGTCGCCGAGCACACGGAAATTGTTAATTTGAAAGGCAAGAAGATCGATACTCGCGTGACGATACTCGTTGACGAGGTAGAGTCTCATCTTCATCCACGCTGGCAGCGTTCCATTGTTCCTGCTCTGTTGGAGGCCATCGATGTGTTGTATAAACAACGAGGCGCCTCGGTTAGTACGCAAATCGTTATAACAACTCATTCTCCGTTGGTGATGTCTTCTGTCGAGTGTAAATTCAACCCGAAGTATGACCAATGGTTCGATTTGGATTTGATTGATGGAAATAATGTCTCTCTTACCAATCGTGAGTATATTCCCATGGGGAGCTTTGAAAATTGGCTGACTAGTAAAGCTTTCGACCTTACAACATCCTATTCAATGGATGCAGAGATGGTTTTGCGAAAAGCTAACGAACTCCTTAAGAAAGATTGCGTAAAAAGAAGCGAAATCTCGCAGGTGAGCAGTGAACTAGCAAAGGTTCTTCCAGAAATGGATCCTTATTGGATCATTTGGAATGCGGAATTGAAACGGAGGGGTATCAATTGATTCCTGTAAAGCCGGCGCCGGAGCCCTCAACATTCAATAAGAAGGTCAGGAAACCTGGTCGAGATTTTTTAAAGAATCTGGGTATTACAAAGCAAGGGGATGTAGCAGATAACATCCCGTGGGATAAGGCTCGCTTTTGGGCAAAATGCTCCAAAGAACTTGATAGCGCATACAATTACATATGTTGCTATGTCGGAATGAGGATCAATAATAGCAGTAATAGATTCGAAAGCCATTCAGTCGAACACTTCATTCCTAAAAGTATTAATCCTTGGTTGGCATACGAATGGGACAACTATCGTCTAGCTTGCAGGAAGGCAAATAGTGACCGGGATAAAAAGCCGGTCATAGATCCATTTCTAGTGGGGCCTGATGATTTCAGACTGGATCTATTTACCCAAAAGTTATTCCCTAATCCAATACTATCTAAACAAAAACAACAAGAAGTAAAAGACACAATCGATAACATCGATTTAAATTGCGACTATTGGGTCAAGAACAGGCAAAATTATTACTGCGAATACCTTAAAATGGAATCTGAGGAAGAGGGGAGGAAATACCTTCAAAAAAACGCCCCGATTTTACTCGCTGAACTTCTACGACCCTCTCAAAAAACCACTGTCGTCGAAGACGTCTAGCAACTTTGCCCTCTGGCGCGCTTTCCCGCCAATCGTTCCGCGCATGGCGTCAAGGCGTTTGTTTTCCCTGATTTTCTCGGGACGCTGATTGTGATGCTGTCGCCCTTGCACCGACGCGCTGACCATCGGGTAGATGGAGGCAACGCCCTATACGGGCCGCAGATGATTCATGGACGTGGCAGAGAGACAGCCGTCGACGTATCCCTGACAGGAGAGGAGTGCCGCAGCACACCGTCTGGTGAGCTTCGCAGCAGGGGTGCAGCAGCCGATTTCCCGGATGAACGAAATTTTCGGCAAAGAGATGGCGGTGCATTGCGGCTAAAGTTCCGTCATGTGCCAAGAGGATCACACGCACCCTGGACACTCTCATTCGGGTTAACGCGGAGCTGCGCTCCATGTGAGCGCAGATTTCTGAGTTTGCCCGCTATCTGTGCCCAGGCAGTCCTTGCTGGTAAAAGGAAGGTCGCGCTTTGAGCGTAATATGAGAAAAGCGCTATAATATTACACATAGATCATATTTGGAGATTCGCATGAGCAATCCTAGCCTCTCTATATCATCTCTAGTGTTCTTCCGTAAAAACGCGGGCTTGACGCAGGCAGACATTGCAACAGCTATGTCTATTACACAATCTGCAGTTGCACGACTAGAAAAAAGATTGCTGTCTGATGCAGATGTAACCTTGAAAACTCTGGAACGTTACGCAGAGGCAGTCGGGATTCGTATGCATGTCGATTTCGAACCTAAAGCCCATAAAGCAGGGGTATTCTCAACGGCTGCGGAAGCCATTAACTTTGCCATTCACTCCTCAGCATGTGAAGGCATGACAACGCCGAGTGAAGATATTGACAATCTCTGGCGCCTGGCCAGAGGAGAAATTTCTGCAGACACTTTGATTCAGCAATATATTTCTGAAGCTATTGAAGAGGATCAGAAAATACATGCACGTTGAGTACAATTACAAGTACGACTGCATCGTGGATCCATACACCTATTCAGGCACAGCTATCTTAAGAAACAAATTCAACATTCGCGACTCTTCAGTGCTCAGCAAGGTAGAGCGGCGCATCACGGAAGCCAAGTTGGTTCTCCTCCAGACGCGCCAACTCCCCAGAGGGCATTACGACCTGAAGCATCTGCAAGCTATGCACAAATATCTTTTTGGCGATATTTACGACTGGGCGGGGGAAATCAGATCAGCTGGCTTCATCAGCAAGGGTCAGTCCATCTTTTGTCATAGCGATTTTATCGTTCCATATGCGCAATCACTCTTTAGCTGGATGCATCGAGAAGATTTCAAAGGCATGACAACGGAACAGTGCGCCAAACGGATGGCGTTTTATTTGTCGGAGGTGAATGCCCTTCATCCATTTCGTGAAGGAAACGGTCGCACAACGCGTCTTTTCTTTGATAGCTTTGCGAAAGTAAACGGATGGGATCTCGGAATTGCTCAAATTCCTCATGATGAGTTTGTCGCCGCTATGATCGAAAGCATGAACAGTTCTTTGGAGAGACTAGAAGACGCAATTGGCAAAGTCCTCACAACTGCTCAGCGTTAACGTTTCCCTATTGAAAATCGGGCAAAATATCGGAAGCAGGGAAGTTGCAACCATCCCTTCCGCCCCACAACTCCGGCCAGGCTCACGAAATTCTCGATGTCGAGCCTTCGGCGTCGGAATGGGGGCCCCGCAAGGGGTTCAGACACGACAAAGCCCGGTGTTTCCAGCACCGGGCAGAGTCTTCTTAAAGGAAATCGGGATGCTCGCAACATTCATTTCCTTGTTAGGAAGTTTAGCACAAGCGCAAATCGTTTGGATTGGCGACGTCAACACGAATTTCGCGTCCCAAAGAGTCTCTAATTTGGGTAGAATAATAGGACATGGTCATTTTTGTTGTTTTTTTGGTGCAAACAAAATTATAGCAAGGATGACCATTCTTTTTGGCTACCACACAGCCGTTTACAAGAAAAACCGACCTGCTCGGAGGTCGGTTTTTTGTGGCTCATGCAAAATTCGGGTTAAGAGGCAGACAGCACGAGATGAGCGATGTATCCCGAACGAGTATCCCCGTTTCTGGTCGCCAATCCGTCCAGGCGGTGAAGGACTCGCTTCGGGAGCGTGATGTTGACCCTCTCCGACTTGTCAGAGAGCTTGGAAAGATCCACATCAACCGTACCCAGAATCCATCCTTGGTACTCATCAATCTTCGCGACAGATTCCATGCTTGAAGGCTCAGGGATCGCCTCCCCGTCGTCAATGGCGCATTCAAGCCATCCTTCTACAGCTTCCTTAGCCATTACATAGGCTTCATCCAGCGTATCCCCAGCTGAGAAGCAACCGGGGAGATCAGGGACAACCACGCCATAAGCATGAGTATCGTCGCCTCTTTCGATTACGATTGGATAACGCATAGCGTCCTCTGTTAAGAGTGGGACGGAGTTCCAGAGAACTCCACCCCAGTTCAACATCACTTGAAGCGTATCCCGGCTTGCTTTTCGATACTTCTCACGGTACCGATCGGCAGATCTTTTTTGGGATGCGGAACACACACCGTCATCTTCGACCCAAGACGTTTGAAGTAGTGATGGCTTCCTCGTACGCGAACTTCCCTCCATCCTTCGGCCTCAAGCTTGCTGATAATCGCGGAACTATTCATATTTGTCCCTTCATTATCAACGGCTCAATTATACACACCGCCACACATTAGATCATGGCTCACAATCGGATAAGGGGTGAGGACTTTCGGTCTTCAGCCCCTTACAACGGAAAATCTCGAGGCGGGTAGGGTATAAAAAACAACCCGTACTCAAACTAGTCTCATAGACAGCTTGAGAACAGTCTGTGGTTTCGAAACGGTCCTCTTTGGACGAGCAGATGTCGCGTTTCGTCGTGGGGCGAGGCGCGGCTCGAGCTCATATAGCACGAGAATGCCTGTAGGCAACAGGGCAAAACGGCAGACTTGTCCTGAATAAAGGTATGCCGGGCAAAGACGGTTTGTGGGGAAGAATGATGATAAAAAAACTTGAACGCATCCAATGTCGGCCCTCTGCAGAAGCTCGATCTCACTTTCGGTCCTCGCCTCAATCTGATCACTGGGGACAATGGGCTCGGGAAGAGTTTTTTGCTGGACCTCATCTGGTACGCCATGACCAGACAGTGGCCTTCTGAAGCCAACCCTCAGTTGGCCAACAGCTCCGTTACCCGTCCTTCCTCTCCTTCTCAAAAAGCCGTCCTCAAGGCGGAAATTCATGGGGTGCAAAAAAGTGCCTGCGTCGAGGTAGCCTTTTTTGTCGACTACGATCGCTGGATCCTCAAGCAAGGCGATCTCGCATCGCCCGGCCTGGTTTTGTATTTGATGGCTGACGGCAGCTTTGCCGTATGGGATTCGGAACGCAATCGCAAGAGCAGGGAGAAGGAAGCTCCTCCTCCCGCCTTTGTGATGACCTTCAAGGAGGTTTTCAATGGCCTGGCGGGTGAGGGAGATGCCAGGTTGTGCAACGGCTTGATTGTCGACTGGGCCGCCTGGTCCGATAGTCGCACCTACGGGTTTCTGGCTGAGCAGTTGAGTGACGGGAACCAGGTCTCTCTTGTCCACCGAGAGGACATCCGAACAAAGTGAGTCGGTGCTTGTCGCCGACGGCATGATCGAAGACCATCGACGTACATCTGAAAGGGGAGGAGCACCGCAACACACCGCCTGGGGAGCTTAGCGACAGGGGGGCAGCGGGCTGTTTCTTTGATGAACGAAATTTCCATTTCGTTCAACTGGCGGGACGAAAAGGCGTTCTTCAGGACTGAATCGGCACCTGCTGCGGGCGTTACGGGCAGTCGAAAACGTCAGCACGGGCGTCTGCTCGGACTCGACGTTTTGACCGGCTGAAGGCCCAACAGAGTGACAGAGGGACGGCAACGACTGCTTACAATTGTAGGGTGGTTTGCCGATAAAAAGTCCGAAAAATAAGCCCCCGGCGGTTGCCGAGGGCTGTGGTTGCATCTTAACTCAAGACAGCATCAGCTCTGAAACGGGGCTAGTGGTAGCTTGAGAGCTACGAGTTACGCAATCGCGTGTTTAACCGGAGGCCTCGCTGCCTTGGTGCTGTCGAGAGAAGCCTCAAATACTATTGAGCCGATTCCCTGCGTTCGATTCGCCTGACGAGATGTCTGGGTTTGGTAGCGTACCATGCATCAAAAACTTGTCTAATGGTGTGGCGCATATAGTCGGCTGGAGTGGAAAGCTCGACGCCCTTGCGATGGAAAAAAGAAATGGTCAATGGCGGCAAAGCAAATAAGGATGCCGGCAATGCCGAGACTCGATTTTCATATCTCTCATCTTCCGCTACGCTCAAGGGGGAGAGGCTGAGAGCGTTGTGACGTCCGTTAAGCGCATCAATGCCGTAAAAATCGCAGATGGTCAGGCTGCGAGGGGCTGTAATGCCGATTGAGTTGAGCTTGGACAAAAGCAGCGGTTCATCGCCAACAGTCGTCAGCCATTCGCACGAGGCAAGTTGATGGTGAACATCGGCGCCGGGCTTGAAGATTGGATGTGAAGCAGAGGCGATAACGCCTTGGTCTACTTCAAAGAGCGGCTCTTCTTCAAGAGCTGCAAGTGATTCACGCTGATGGTCGCCGATCATGACAACGGACAAGTCCAGTTTGTCCGTCACGAGCTGTGAGAGGCAGTCGGTTAGAAAACCGCTGCTGAAAATGACTTTAGTCTCAGGAAAGCGGCTTCTGAAGTGCGTCATGGCATCGGCAAGAATGCAGGGCGGCAAAGTCGGCGTTACCGATAGGCGCAGCTTGTCGAAATGGCCTGTTGCTATGGCTGAGACTGCTGCGGCAGCCTTGTCGGCATTGGCGACAATGGTTTCCGCATATGGCAGAAGACTTTCACCGGCTTCGTTGAGCCTGAGCCCTTTGGCGCTTCTTTCAAAGAGCGGGCTACCGAGTTCCGCTTCCAACTGGGAGACGGCTTTGGCGACGGTTGACTGTGTGAGATTGAGTTCAACGGATGCACGTCTGACACTTCCTGTCTTTACAACAGCCAAAAATGCCTTGACCTGGCGAATTTTCATCGGAATCTCCGTTGTGCATAAAGGAACGGGGGTTGCGTCATAAAGACCCGGCAATTGAAAGGATCTTAACCGCCATTGATGACGGCAGGGGATCAAGACAGGGTAAACCCGATGGCCGCTGTGACATGAAGAAGGCGTCAGGTTCTTCAATGCAGGAAGCCTGACGCCTTTGGGAGGATTGATAATCAGAATCGATGAACGATGCCGGCCGTGAATTCATAGCCGTTGGGCTTGGCTTCCATGGCGGCGGTTTCGACCTTTTCCTGAGACCAACCGGTCATGGCGTAGACGGCGGTGCGCTTCGAGATGGCATAGTCGTAGCCGAGGGCCGCGATCACGCGCTTGAAGTCGACGTCGATCTTGTTTTCCATGTCGCGGTAGCCGATGCTGGCCTTGGCAACACCGCCGAGCGCCGGGACGTTCACGCCAAGGCTGACGCCGTAGCCGTCAACGAAGCCGTAGCCCTTGCCGCCGGTTACGGCCATGATGCCGTCGGTGCCGACGCCGCCGCGGAAGGCGGGAAGCTCCTGGTCGCCGAAGAACTGCGTAAATGCGAGGAGTCTTACACCGCCGTCGAACGTGTAGTTGCCGCCGACGGTGACGGTCCATCCGTCGTCCTTGCTGGCGGCTGCGCCCGTGCGGTACGTGCCGTACATCGTCGTGTCGGCCACCACGATGGCTTCAACGGCGCCGGCCTTGTAGCGGGCGGCGACGGATGCATAGCGGTCGGATTCGCCGCCACGTCCTTCGGTGCTTGTGGTGAGGCCGGAACTCTTGAAGGAGTACATCGCGTAGCCCGTCAGACCGGCAAAGGTCGGGGTCACGTAGCTGATCGCATTGTCGACGCGGGTCCAGGAAGATGCGGAGATGCAGCTGGAACCGAAAGCCTTCGTGTAGTTGGCAAACAGAGGATCGATGGCGCGGAAGAGGCCGTCGGCGCCGAGTGTGCTGCCGAAGAGCGGGAGAACGCCTGCGGAGACTTTGCCGAAGGGCCCTGTCAGGTCGACATGGGCTTCACGGCCAAAGAGCTTGCCGGTCTGGTCGAACTGACCGTCGTCGGACTTGAAGCCGGATTCGAGAACGAAGCCGACCTTGTAGCCGTTGCCGAGATCTTCGGAACCGCGAAGGCCGAAGCGGGAGCCGAATTCCTTGGCGTTTTCCATGGAGAACGTGTTGACGCGGTCGTGGCCGGCAACGTCTGCATCGCTCGAAACAAAGGAGAGGCTGGTGTCGATGACGCCGTAAACCTGCACGTCGGCAGCGGTGCTCGGGAGTGCAGCAAAAGCGCACAGCGCGCCGGCGACTGCCATGGATGAGAACTTTGTGTTATTCATGACTCATTCCTGAATGTCGGCTGCATGCATCCCGGTGCATGCAGCCGGTTGGTGATGTTAGAGGTTGATAGAGCAGGGCGCTTTTTTTAGGCGGCAGCCAATTCACGACCGACCAGCCACCCCCAGGTCGCGGCGCGGCCCGCGCACATGCCGGCAATAAGATTGGGATAGGTGTTGGCAAAGTAGCCGCCGCTGTCCTGTCCGATCACGTAGAGACCGGGAATAGGATGACCTTCCGTGTCGATGGCATTCATGTGCGTGTTGATCTGGATGCCGTCGAGCGTGCAAAGCGAGTAGCCGGCATTCTTGACGCCATAGAAAGGCGGCTTTTCAAGCGGGGACAGACGGAAGGATTCTTTGCCGAAATCTTCGTCCACGCCCTTGTGTGCGAGATCGTTGTAGCGTGCGACCGTCTTCTTGAGGGCTTCGGGCGGCAGACGAAGCTTGCGTGCAAGTTCTTCGATCGTATCGGCCTTCTGTACGAAGCCGTCGGCGATCAGCTTGGGAAGAACCGTGGATTCGATGAATTCCCATGCGAAAATCGGACGCGCGCCGTTGGGGTGCGGATGCAGGCGAGAGCATCCGGCCATGCGCGTATGCTGAACAAAGTCCGTCCACGTGGAGTCGAAAAGCGAATAGTGGCAGTGTCCCTTCTGGTATTCGTCGGCATGAAGAATGCCTTCATAAGTGCCGGACTCATTGAAGAATCGTTCGCCGTCGGCATTCACCTTGAGCCACGGCTGGCTGCCGGGCCAGAACGTACCCATGTCGGTCTTCTTCATGGCTTCGATGCCGGGTTCCTGATCTGGACGAAGCGCGCTGCGGTCAAACTGTGCCATGGAATGGGTTTCGTCCATCTTCGCGCCAACCCACAGACAGGCACGAATGCCGTCGCCCATGGCGCCGGGCATGGACTTGTTGCCGCCCAGAATTCGAAGATTCCAAGGCTGAAGGGCCTCTAGCATGTCATAGTTTCGGCAATATCCGCCCGTTGCAATCACAACACCTTTGGAGGCGAGGTAACGAACATAGCGGCCGTCCGAGTTTTCTGCGATGCAGCCGGTGATGCGGCCGTTTGCTTTTTCCAGTTTCACCATCTTGGTGTTGTAGTGGAATTCCGCACCGTGCTTGACGGCATAATCGTAGAGAACAACGTTGCCATTGAGGCGCTTTTGGCCCTTCTGATTGTTTTCCCAACGGGCCTGCGGCCATCTCGGCGTGTGGCACGTCGGGATGGCGGGATAACGCGTGTTTTCGACATTGTCGACGGTTTCATGCCAAAGTTCGACGCCTCGTTCGGCAAGGCGGTCGCCGTACCAGTTCATCACTTCGCCGGAACGTTCGGCAAACGTAAGGTGGAGACGCTGGTCGACATGGCCGCCGGCCGCCTGGGTGGCAAGGGTGACGAAGTCAAACTTGTTGATGTTGGTACCCCACTTCTTCTGGTAGCGGGATCCGATGGCGGCAAAGCCTTCGCGTACGCCGGTGCCGACGACAAATCGATCGATGCCGATCACCTTGGCTCCGCTCTCGGCGGCGCTGGCAACGGCAAACATGCCGCTGGTGCCGCATCCGACAACGAGGATTTCGCTTTTGACGGTCTTGACAATGTCCTTCTCGTCGATGACAGGCGGCTTGCCGAGCCAGTCGCCGGTCTTGGACGCTTCTTCAGCCGTCTTTTCAGTAATGACTTCAACGGGAATCTTGCCCTGAGCCTGTTCAATGCACTTGCGGGCCGCACGCGTAACGGCGTTGGAGGTCACCGTAGCGCCGGAAACGGCATCGATTTCGGCACCCTGAGAGGCGAGAAGGGCCTTCTTGAGCTTTTCGGCAGCGGCCTGGCCGATGGAAGGCGTTTCACTCGACGCATCAATCACGACGTCAACGATGCGGTCGGTTTCAAAAGTCATGCTGACGCGGACATCACCGGCGATGCCGGCAGCCTTGGCAGTATAGGTGCCGGGTTTGTAAAGGCCCGCCGGAGCGGCGTGAACGGCGGCGGCAGCCAGGGTGGCACTGCCGGCAAGGCCTGCGCGAAGCAGCTGGCGCCGAGAAAGGTTTTGCGACATTTGGTCTCTCCTGTGTAGATATGTGTCCTTTCGAAGAAATCATCTTCTCGAACATGAGATCATCATAGAAGAATCAATATCGGCTTTGTTTGGACAATTTTTCCCCCTGTTCGCTAATTGCGAACTCTCCTAAACAACCTCGCCACTGAAGTGGGAGGGTTT
>NZ_KQ968558.1:5943-6434 GCF_001578585.1 Sutterella sp. KLE1602 | reverse complement strand
CACGCGAAAACGCGAGCACGGTGAAGTCTGCAACCGGCTTCTCGGCCATGCAGGTCACATCATTGTGGAGGACAACAGCTATAAGGCGTTCCAGAAGGGACGCTTCGGCAAGGCCATCGGGCGACATGCGCCGGCAGCGTTATACGCTCAACTCGCAAGCAAGGCTGAAAGCGCCGGTTTGTTGGTGGAAGTCGTATCGCCAAAGAAACTCAAGCCCTCTCAGCACAATCTGCTGACGGACACGTTTGTCAAGCACGAACTTTGGGAGCGCCGCGCGCGACTGGGTGAAGATGACGACGATCGACGGATCGACCGCGATGCGGCGGCTTGTCTGAACCTGTTGTACGCAGATCTTGAAAATCAAGCCTACGCCCCGGAACGGATCCGTGAAGCCGTTCCAGCCGGAGTAGCAGCATGGCTTGACGCCGGTGTCGCAGTCATTCAAGCCCGAGAAGGAATCACCGAGCGCGAGTTCGGGAGGTTCCGACGGC
>NZ_KQ968558.1:0-5843 GCF_001578585.1 Sutterella sp. KLE1602 | reverse complement strand
CCTCGACTGTATCGAAACCCTCCCACTTCAGTGGAGAGGTTGTTTAGGCTCAACGTCCGTCAGGTCTGAGAGGTCAAGCGTCGTCGAGGTCGCATCGCCCATCGATTTCTCCGTTCGTGTTCGTCTGCGCCCGCCGAACGCATGTCGTTCGGCGGGGCGTCCATCGCCATGTGTCTGAGGTTGTCAGCCTTGGTCGGAAAGGAGCTTGAGGAGCTCCTCCTTCGAGAGACGGCTCGACATGTCGGCGCCCTCAAGAAGCGCATCGGCGAGCGAGCGCTTCGTATCGTGCAGGCGAAGGATCGCCACCTGGGGTTGGCTCGTCGGCCACGAACTCGCCGCCGCATAAGGCTTGCGCCGACATCTGAAGACTCCTCCGCGGCCTTTCGTTCGCACGTTAGCTCTGCAGACGGAAGGCCGCTTCGTTTCCAAGCTTGCGCAACCCAGACCCGAACACCACCTGAATGCCGACTTGGAACAAACAGAAGCAACTGAACGGCTCCAAAGCCAACCACCCATGCAGACCCATGTTATATTGGAATTTAGTCCAACTCCTTTGCAAAACACGTCTAAGATGGAACTGATTCCAAGAAAAGACTATCTGCGCCAGCTGCGCACATTTCGAGACACCCAGCTCATCAAAGTCATCACGGGCGTCCGTCGATGCGGAAAGACCACCTTGATGACGCTCTTCATCAATGAGCTGAAGGCAGGTGGCATTGAAGACGAGCGGATCGTTCGCATCAACTTCGAAGACTATGACGCCATTGAGCTGACCGACCCGAAAGCCCTGCATGCCTATCTGAAGTCGAAGCTACAGCCCGGAAAGACCGTCTATTTCTTTCTCGACGAAATCCAAAACGTTTCGGATTTCCAGCGCGTCATCGACAGCCTCTACATTCGCGACAATGTCGACATCTATTTGACGGGATCAAACGGCACGATGCTGTCCTCAGACCTCGCCACACTGTTGAGCGGGAGGTATGTCGAAATCAAGATGCTCCCGATGTCCTTCGGCGAGTTTGTTGAAGGCACTCACGCCAATGGTTCGCTCAGTAAAAGCTATCGCCGATATCTGGAAGTCGGCTCCTTCCCTTATGCGCTCTCTCTTCCCAATGCCGAGGCGGTGCGCACTTATTATGAGGGAGTCTTCAGCACAATCCTGCTCAAGGATTTGGCGCTGCGGCTGAAGCTCTCGGACACGTCGCTCCTTCTGAGCATTTGTCGCTTTCTCTTTGAGAATATTGGGAGCCTTGTTGCACCCAAACGAATTGCGGACTACCTGAATGCACAGGGTCGAAAGTGCGACGTCAAAACCGTCGACAAGTACCTCAATGCGTTGATGGACTGCTTTGTACTCTATGAAGCGAGACGCTTCGACATTCACGGTAAGGCTGAGCTGGCCCGTTTGGAGAAATACTATCTGGTTGACCTTGGGCTTCGCCGAACGGTGCTCGGCAACAAGGCGATGGATGTTGGGCACACGCTGGAAAATGTGGTCTATCTCGAATTGCTGCGCCGCGGATTTGAAGTCTACGTCGGGCGCGTCGATCAGACGGAAGTGGACTTCGTTGCCAAATCGGCTGACGGCTACCAATACATCCAAGTGTCGGCAACCGTGCGGGATCCCGACACCCTTGCACGGGAATTGAGGCCCTTGCAGAATATCAAGGACCATTATCCGAAACTCCTGCTCACCCTCGACGACGACCCGGACATGGATCACGACGGCATCCGGCAGTGCAATGCGTTGGAATGGTTGCTGACGCGAAAGCCGTGAGGCTCTTCTCGCCGCCGGCGACGGCACCTGGCCTGCATGGCTCCCATTGCGCGATATTCGAGACAATGGATGCAGGTACCGTCATCCTTCGATCCATCGCCTCGGGCAGCCGCCCTGAGGTTCTTCATGAAAATTCGTCAAATCAAGGCGTTTCTGGCCATCGTGTCCACGGGCGGCGTGCGCCCGGCGGCCAAGAAGCTCTGTCTCACGCCGTCGACGGTCGCCAAATCCATCGGCCAGCTCGAGTCGGATCTCGGCGCACCGCTCTTTGAGCGCAGCGCTCTGAACCTGAG
This sequence comes from Sutterella sp. KLE1602, assembly GCF_001578585.1. Taxonomy (NCBI): domain Bacteria; kingdom Pseudomonadati; phylum Pseudomonadota; class Betaproteobacteria; order Burkholderiales; family Sutterellaceae; genus Sutterella; species Sutterella sp. KLE1602. The sequence goes on along the minus strand of NZ_KQ968558.1, from coordinate 3,773 downwards.
GCTCAATGCCGCCGACCCGCCGTCAAGCTCGTCTTCACGAGCGGCTTTTTCTCAGACTGCAGAACTTTCCGCGCTCGTCGAGGAGCCGCTCTTTGAGGTCGACCACGGCATCGTCGCGGCCCCCGGCCATCCGGTGCTCGCGCCCGATGCGGATCTCAAAACGGTGTTCGCCCAAAGCGAGTGGCTCACCACCGTGCAGGACGAAGGCTTTCTTCTCGAAAAGCTCGGCGGTCTCGGCATTTCACCCGAGCGAGTGACGCTCTGCGACTTCTTCGGCATCGATGCGCTCAAGGGACGCAATGACGCTTTGACCCTCTCTCCCTTGAGCGTCATTGAGGACAGCCTCTACGCAGGCCGCCCTCGACGCACTTCACCCTGCGCTCTTTCCGCTTTCTCCCCTCACCGTCTCCTTCTTTCACCGAAAGGCGGTTGAGCCCTCGCCGCCCGCCGACTTCATGCGCCACGCGCTTCGCCTGGCCTTCGCGCAATGGATGGCCGCCAAGCCGCGCCGCTTCATTCGAGCGCGTTGGAGACCAACACGTTCACTTATGTTTCTTGGAATCAATTCCACCTTTGGAACCATTTTCAAAAGAAACGGGAATAAATTCCAACTAACATAAGGACACCTTGTTCTTGAGGCTGCCCGCGTCCATCTTGCCGAGCCAGCCGAGACGCTCCGAATCCTTCTCGTCAAGGTCAAGCCTCGAAACGAAGTTCTCGTAGGACGAGTACATGACCATCATGATCAGGCCGCCCACCAGGCCCATGTCGACCATCGAAAGAAGCGAGAGGATGAGGTCGGACTCCGAGAGCTCGAAGACGTGCGGCAGCACGTGCCAGACCTCATGGAAGAACTTGAGCGCCAGCGCCAGAAGCGCAAGCGACAGGCCGAGAAAGAACGGCGCAAGAATCCAGCGCGCTGTAGAAGAGTTTTTCGAAGAACGATTCCATGGGCGTCCCGTATGAGCGAAGTCTGAAAAAACTATCGACACACACAAGCCGATAGCACGAGGACCACAGATTCTACAACATGCAGGCTTCTTCGTGCGTCCATCCCGAATGACGGTATTCCCGCTTTTTCTTCAGCGGTTTCCTGAGGTACGCATGCTGCCTGCTGCAGACGCCCGGGAACAGGCCCGAGCATCGCATTGCAGAGCGCGTTCGAACTCAAACGCCTCGTCAAGCAAACGATTCTGCAGATCGTTCACACGAAGCGGGAGCCGACAATGCAAGAAGGGCAGGAGACGCCCATAAGGTCACACATCCGCTCACGCTCAAGCACTCTGCATCAAGAAAAACCAAGAATTCATCGCACACGCGAAACCCGTTGGAGCTCACGAGATTCACTGCCGTACGCACAAAAAGAACGGACGAAACCGCACGCATTTCGCCTCATCTTGCCTTCCCGCCCCCGCCTCCTACAAAACGACTCGTTCAGTGCTCGATCAATTCAGTTCCCGTCAGGAGGTCGCATTTCCAGAACCGGGCATACAGTGAAAAGTGCAACAAGAATTGTCCGCCCGCCTTCGGTCGCCTTCAAAAAAAGGCGCCGCATCGCGTGATGCAGCGCCTCGAGGCTTTGGATGGGTGCCGTCCGGACGAATTCCGTAAATCGAGCCGATGGTAAGAAGGCTTCGTGCTGAACCGTGAAAGTACGAGCGTGGAAGTGAGTCGTGAAAGTGCAGTTCTGACCGGCGGCTTCCGGCCGATCCGGCCTGACAGCGGCGGCTCCGCCTTCACGAGGCTTCGCCGGACGGCATGATCGTTAGAGTAGCTCGGTCTCCCAGTTCGCCTGCTGGATGCGGGCGTCGATCGCGTTGATGCGAAGCGCGAGCGCGTCGAGCTCTGCATGGCGGCGGGCGGTGCTGAAGGTCGTCACCGACCTGACCGAGCCGGGACCGCCGTGGCGGTCGTAGGACGGGGCAGCGGCCCTGAGAGCGCTCTGGAGCACACGCAGGCGCCTCCACGAGACGTCGCGTTCGGCGATCCAGTCGGCGAGGATGCGGCCCTCGACAACGGTTTCGACGTTGGTGCGGGAGATCCTTGAGACGATCTCGACAAGCGCCGCGGCGGCCTTCTCGAGCATGGCATAGAGCGCGTCAGGTGACTCGTCTGGCTCAACCCCCTCCTGAACGCGGGCCGAGGCGTGGAGCCTCTCCTCAAGACGCGTGAGGCGCGCCTCGAGCTCCTTGCGGGCGTTGAGTGCTTCGGCAAGCTTCATCATGTTCTCCTCAGCAGAGCTCGGTCGCCCAGTTGGTGGCCTGAATGCGGGCGTCGATGCCGCGGATGCGGGCGGCGAGCGCGTCGGCCTCGTGCTTGCGGGCGACAACGTCGATGACGGGCACGACGCGGACATCATCCGCGCTGCGGCGCTCGATGCGCTCGGACGCCCTGTCGGCGACGCCCGACAGGATGTTGAAGCGGCGCACGGAGACGTCGCGCTCGGCGATCCAGTCCGCAAGCGGACGACCGTCGACCACAGTCTCCCTGTTCGTGCGGGCGATGCGCACCATCAGGGTGCGGAGCTCCTCGGCGGTTGAGTCGAGGAGCGCGAAGAGCCTTTCGGGATCCTCGCTCACGGCGTCGCCCTCCTGAATGCGGGCGTTGGCCCTGAGGCGGCCCTCGATCGAGGAGAGCCGCGCGTCTAGCGCCTTGCGCTCAGCGAGCGCTTCTGCAAGCCTCATACTATGTCTCCCAACCTGCGGCGCGGCTCAGAGCGTGATCTGCATGGTCTTGAGACCGGGGATCATGCTGCTTTCGGCGTAGCGGACCGCCTGGGCCTTCTCGGGATGGAGACCGAGGATCTGACCGTCGCGCAGGCCCTTGCCCGTCTTGAGCGTGTAGGAAGCAACCGTGTAGAGGAATTCCTGGATCACCTCGGGCTTTTCGGCGGTCGGACTGATCTCGAGCTCGTTGTGACCGAGGAAGCTCATGCCCATGGTGAAGGCGACGAAGTTGGTCTCGTCGGCCTTCGCGATCGCGAAGGTGACGAGATTAAAGAGCGGAAGTTCGCCGCCCTTCATGACGGTGGCGCCCTCACGGTAGCCATCCGTGCCGAGAATCGTGGAGCCCGTGTCGATGGCAAGGGCCGAGGGCTGGTTGCAGAGCGAGGAAACCACCTTGACGAGCACCTGGGCGGCCTCGACAAGGGAGGCGGTCTTCGGAATCGCAGCAACGGCGAGGTGGGCGCGGTGCAGTTGGGCCATGGCGCCCGCCTGCGGCCAGAGCGGGTTCATGGCGGCGTGCATGCGGGCCATCTCGGCGGGAAGCGGTTCTTCGAAGAGCTTCACGGCGATGACGGCGCCCTCGGCCTCGAACACGAGGGACTCGGAGGCGTCGGCGGGCAAGTCCTTCTCGGGCACCGTGATCTCCCATTCCTGGGCAAGGGTCGTGGCGAGAAGCTTCGGATCCCATTCGGCACCGGACAGCAGGACGGAGGCCTCAACGGGCGTGATCTGGACTTCGGATTCGGAAGCGTTGGTTTCTTCGGTCATGATGAACTTCGTGTTTGTCTCAAAGGGATGTGCGGCTTCGAGCAGCGCTCTCCTCGGGCGCCGGACCGCATGGATCAGGCATTATAGCCCGCCGGTCCGCTGCGCTTTCCCTCCCGCGTTCCTCAGGACCGTGATGCCGGGCGAGGACGACCGCATCCCGTACGCCGTGGTCTGCAGACACTCGCCGCTCCGGGCTGCCGAGGACCTAGAACTGCACGGGAACGAGCCGGACATGCCTGTTGAAAGTAAACAACTCTCGACTAAAGTCGAAAGCTTTAT
>NZ_KQ968557.1:505-15790 GCF_001578585.1 Sutterella sp. KLE1602 | reverse complement strand
CCGCAGGCTCCGCTTGCTCGGCCCGAAGGCCGGTGTTGATCGGCCCGAAGGCCGATTGTCATCCTTCGTCAATGTTGGAATGGGTTTCTTGTCTGCATCACCGTTCCTACCTCTCAGAACTTTTAAACACAGACCGCAGAGCGTGGGACTAGGATAAACATCCCACGGTGCCTGTACATTCCCAACCAACGTAGCTCTCCTCCCAGAGGAGGTTTGCTGAGACTAGTCAATAAAGGCTCTTTCAAGCCTCCGCCTTTAGGCGGGGGTTATTGACCTTCTCTTCTTGTCTGTGTAGTTGCAGTTGCGGAGTCCGCGCCGTCCGGCGCGAGGGCGGCCGGTTGTGGAGCGCTTCGTCCGAATGATAGCGTCGACTTTCAATTATGCGTCTTTCAGGGCGCTTGTGGTACATGCCGAAGACTGTTTTTCCTGTTTTCCCCAGTCGTTTGCGTTGAACGCCTTCGACATTCGTCAAGACTTTTTCTCAAAAGCTAATCTACAATGATCTGGTTCCATTCAACCATCAGGCCGTCCGGATCCGCGGCCGCCCTACAGCAGAGGAGTTTTCCCGTGTTCTCGTCCCTTGCCGACAAGCTCGTGCTTTCCAACGGCGTCCAGATGCCGGGCATCGGCTTTGGCACTTGGCAGGTGCCCACCGACAGCACGCTTGAAAACGCCGTCTCGGCGGCCCTCAAGCTCGGCTACCGCTTCTTCGACACCGCACAGATCTACGGCAACGCCTCCGCCATCGGCCGCGGCGTGTTGCTGAGCGATCTGCCGCGCGCTGAGATCTTCATCTCGAGCAAGATCTGGACGTCGCACCGAAGCTACGACGGTGTGATGCGGGCCTTCACCGACATCATCGAGCAGCTCAAGACCACGTACCTCGACCAGCTCCTCATCCACTGGCCCGCCACTCAGGGCGAGCCCATGATCTGGCAGAGCCAGAACGCGGGCACCTGGCGCGCCCTCGAAGACCTCTACGAACAGGGCGCGGTCAAGGTGATCGGCGTCTCGAACTTCCTGCCGCACCACCTCGTGCCGCTGCTCGCCCGCGCGCGCATCCGCCCGATGGTCAACCAGCTCGAGATCCACCCCGGCTATCCGCAATTCGCGGCCGTCAACTTCTGCTTCAAGCAGAACATTGCCGTTCAGGCCTGGAGCCCGCTCGGCCGCGGCGGTCTCACACACCACCCGCTCCTCATCGAACTTGGTGAGAAGTACGGCGTCTCCCCCGCCCTCATCGCCCTGCGCTGGAGCCTGCAGCACGGCTTCATACCTGTCGTGAAAGCACTCGATGCGGAACACATGAAGTCCAATCTCGACGCCTTCGGCCTCACACTCGAGGACGAGGACATGACGCGCCTCGACACGATGCAGCAGGTCGCCTTCTCGGGACTGCACCCCGACACCGTCACCTTCTGACGACGCCCAGCCACGAAAGCCCGCCCTTCACGAAGGCGGGCTTTTTGGTAACCGAAAACCGACATGCTCTCAGGTCGGTTTTTGTACCTCTTGAAAATTTCGAGCCAGTCTGACTTCGGAGAAGAACATTCTCGCCCGAGGGAAACGCCGCCCATCTCCATCGGACCAAGTCGATACCTCTTTGGAGGTAGCACCGCAATTCTATTACAGAATAGCGTCATTACCTCTCCCACAGTCAAATCAGGGCTTCGAACCGCCTCACCGCCTTCAGGGAAAGATGCTGCCACGGGGCCAACCCCTATCTCCAAAGAGCCTCCCGCACCTCTCTTCAAGCGTCTAGGCGGTGCGTGCGCAGCTCCCTACAATCAGCTCATCGGAACGTGAAAAAGGCCACCGAATGAACTACTCCTCCGTTGTCATCACGCTCGCCGCCGGCGCCGAAAGCCGTGCGCTCAAAGCACTTTCTGCCCTCGAAGGACTCGAGGTCCACCACGTCGACGAGGCGTCCCGCAGAGTCGTCGCCGTCATCGAGGCCGAGACCACGGGACTCGAGGCTGACGTCTTCGAACGGATCCGCCGCACCGAAGGCGTCATCGACGTCAGCCTGCACGCCCACTACTTCGAGGACGAGGCGGCAACCGAGTAGTCCCTTCCCTTCACGACAGACCCCGACAGCATTCAAGCAAAGGAGACCTCCATGTCAGTCCATCAAGTCAACGAGAAGCGCCGCGCCCTCATCAAGTCCGGCCTCGCCGCAGGCGCCGCCATGTCGATCGGCATTCCCGTCACGTCCGTTCAGGCCGCCAGCGCCCGCAAGTCCGAAGAGGGCATCTCCTGGCACAAGGGCGTGTGCCGCTTCTGCGGCACGGGCTGCGGCCTCCAGGTCGGCGTCCGCGACGGCCGCATCATCGCCACGAAGGGCGACCCCGACGCGCCCGTCAACCGCGGCCTCAACTGCGTCAAGGGCTACTTCAACGCCAAGATCATGTACGGCAGGGACCGTCTGACGCAACCGCTCATGCGCCGCACCAACGGCAAGTTCGACAAGAACGGCAAGTTCGAACCCGTCTCCTGGGACGAGGCCTTCGACGAAATGGCGCGCCAGTTCAAGCGTGTCTACGCCGAAAAGGGGCCCTCGGGCGTCGCGCTCGTGGGCTCCGGCCAGTACACCATTCCCGAGGCCTACACCGCCACGAAGCTCTGGAAGGGCGGCTTCCGCTCCAACAACATCGACCCGAACGCCCGACTCTGCATGGCGTCCGCTGTCGTGGGCTTCTACCAGACCTTCGGCGTCGACGAGCCCGCCAACAACTACAGCGACATCGAGTTCGCCAACACGATGATCCTCTGGGGCAACAACATGGCCGAGGCCCACCCCGTGCTCTGGTCGCGCGTGGCCAACCGCAAGCTCACGGACCCGAACACGAAGGTCATCAACCTGACGACCTACCGCAACATGTCGTCCGACCTCGCCGACGAGACCATCATCTTCAAGCCCAACGGCGACCTTGCGATCGCGAACTACCTGATCCGCGAGATCATCAGCCGCGGCGCCGTCGACGAGGACTTCGTCTCGAAGCACACCATCTTCACCGCCGGCGTCACCGACATCGGCTACGGCCTGCGCAACACCGACAAGTACGCCTACCCCGCCGAACGCGACATTCTTGAAAAGCAGAAGCGCATCCGCCTGAGCCCCGCCGAGGCGACCGCCATGGGCCTCAAGGCCGGCACCGAGGTCGAGCAGAAGAACTCGGGCGGCTCCGCCGGCGCCCACTGGCAGATCGAGTTCGAGGAGTTCCGCAAGGCCGTCGAGCCCTATACCCTCGACTTCGTCGCCCCGCTCGTCAAGGGCGATGACGACGAAACGCTCGAAAGCTTCAAGGCCCGCCTCGTGCGCCTCGCCGACCTCGTCTGCGACCGCAAGCGCGACCTGCTGAGCTTCTGGTGCATGGGCTTCAACCAGCACCAGCGCGGCGTCTGGGCCAACGAGCTCGTCTACTCGATCCACCTTCTCATGGGCAAGCACGCCAAGCCGGGCAACGGCGCCTTCTCGCTCACGGGCCAGCCTTCCGCCTGCGGCTCCGCCCGCGAGGTCGGCACGTTCTGCCACCGTCTTCCCTCCGACATGCTCGTCGCCAACGGCGAGCACAGGAAGAAGACCGAAAGCATCTGGAATCTGCCCGCCGGCACGCTCAACCCCAAGGTCGGCTACTCCGTCATGGAGATCATGCGCGGCCTTGAGGACGGCTCCGTCAACTTCATGTGGACCCAGGTCGTCAACATCCTCCAGTCGACGCCCAACAACACCCACTGGGTGCGCGCCGCCCGCGATCCGAAGAACTTCGTGGTCGTCTCCGACGTCTATCCGACCTACTCCGCCCGCGCGGCCGACCTGATCCTGCCCGCCGCCATGCACTTCGAGAAGTGGGGCCTCTACGGCAACGCCGAACGCCGCACCCAGGGCTGGCACCAGCTCGTCAAGGCGCCTGGCGAAGCGAAGACCGACATCTGGATGATGATGGAGTTCGCCCGCCGCTTCACGGTCGACGAGCTCTACCGTGCGCAGCCCCTCAAGGGCGTCCCGGGCGATGCGCTCCCCGACGTGCGAGAAGCCGCCGCGGCCATGGGTCTCAAGGGCGACGCCACGCTCTTCGACGTGCTCTTCGCGCCGTCCGCAGCCCGTCAGGCCGCCTGGCCCGACCCGCTCTACAAGAAGGAGCTCAACGCCACGGGCGAGGCCCTCGGCCTCCCGTACTTCCCGGAAAAGGCGCTCTTCGGCGAATACCGTCAGTTCACGCTAGGCAACGGCCACGACCTCGCCGACTTCGACACGTACATGCGCGAGGACGTGCGCGGCCTGCTCTGGCCCGTCGTCAACGGCCGCGAGACGCTCTACCGCTTCAACGTCGAGTACGACCCGTACGCCAAGCCCGACAACCTCTTCTACGGCAAGCTCATGAAGCCCGTCGGCAAGGGCACGCGCCATGCGCTCACGGACAAGAACGCCGTCGCACATCCCGGCACCGCCAAGATCTTCTTCCGTCCCTACATGGACCCGGTCGAGATGCCCGACGCCAACTACGACCTCTGGCTCTGCACGGGCCGCATCCTCGAGCACTGGCACACGGGCTCGATGACCCGCCGCGTGCCCGAGCTCGACCGTGCAGCTCCGCGCGCCGTGCTCTACATGAACCCGGCCGACGCCGAGCGCCGCGGCATCAGGCGCGGCGACACCGCCACCGTCACGAGCCGCCACGGCGAGTGCAAGGCCGTCGTCGAAACCAAGGTGCGCAACATCATGCCGCGAGGCATGACCTGGCTCGCCTTCTTCGACGACAAGGTGCTCTGCAACTCCGTCGTCATCGACGCCATGGACCCGATCTCCCTTGAACCCGACTTCAAGAAGACCGCGGTCAAGGTTGTCCGCGACATCTGACCGGAGTCCTCATGACGGGAAGCGCCAAGACCACCCGCCGCGAATTCCTCACGAAGGCCTGCGAACTTTCGGCTGCAGGCTTCGTGACGGCCTTCGCCTGGGGCTCGCTCAGCCTTCGCGACGCCAACGCGCGCTGGATGCCTAGGCCTCCTGGCGCCGTCGACGGCAAGGACTTCCTCGCACTCTGCTCGCGCTGCGGGCAGTGCGTGACGTCCTGTCCGTACGAAACGCTCAGGCTGGCGGGGCCGTTCGATCCCGCTCCCGGCGGCACGCCCTTCTTCGTTCCCGAGGAGATCCCCTGCTACATGTGCAAGGACATCCCCTGCGTGAAGGCCTGCCCGACGGGTGCGCTCTCGCCTGCGCTCACCGGCATCAGCGACGCCCGCATGGGCATCGCCGTCGTCGACCCCGCCTCGTGCCTCTCGCACCAGGGACTTCGCTGCGAGGTGTGCTACCGCGCCTGCCCCGAGGAGGAGAAGGCGCTCACGATCGAAATGCATCCGCGCGGCATCAGCCGTCACGCGATGTTCATCCCGGTCGTGCACCCCGAGCACTGCACGGGCTGTGGCCTGTGCACGAAGAGCTGCCCCACGGGCACGCCCGCCATCCGCATTGCGGACAGAAAGGCCGTGCTCGGCGAGATCGGCGGTCACTACCGCCTCGGCTGGCTGCCCGACGATGATCCGAAGAACCGGCGCGAGGACGCCCCCGCAGACGCCCCCGAGGCTCCCGCCCAGGGCGCAGGCGGCCTCGACTACCTCAATGAGAATGCGCTATGAAGCGGCTCTACAACATGCGATGGACGCTTGCCCGCCGCGCGCTTCAGCTTGCGGTGCTCGGGCTCTTTGCGGGCACGGCGCGCCTCGGGTGGACGCTCGCGGGCGAGCCTCTCCTTGACGGCACGCTCTCGGCCTCCGAAGTCGCCGGCACGATTCCGCTCTCCGACCCGCTTGCGCTCCTCGAGCGCCTTGCGGCGGGGCACATGCCGACGCTCACGGCCGGACTCGGCGCCCTCATCGTCCTCGTGCTCTACGGCCTTCTGGGCTCGCGCACCTTCTGCGGCTGGATCTGCCCCATGAACATGGTGGCCGACGCCGCCGAATGGCTTCGCGTGCGCCTCGGACTCAAGGCCGACGTCGTGCGCATCTCGAACAAGGTCCGCTACGGCCTTCTCGCCGCCGCGCTCATTCTGAGCGCCGCCACGGGCACGGCCGCCTTCGAGGCGGTGAGCCCGCAGGCCTGGATCTGGCGTGATCTCGTCTTCGGCACAGGGCTCGCAGCGCTCTCGGCCGCCTCTGCGGTCTTCGCGCTCGACCTTGCGCTCATGAAGCACGGCTGGTGCGGCCACCTCTGCCCGCTCGGCGCCTTCTGGTCGCTCGTCGGCCGCCTGACGCGCTCCCCCGTCGTGCGCGTGAGCTTTGACGATGCAGCCTGCAACCGCTGCGGCGACTGCCTGCGCGCCTGTCCCGAACCCCACGTCATCCGCTTCGCCAGCCTGAAGGAAACGGGCCGCATTCCCGCCGGCGACTGCCTCAACTGCGGCCGCTGCATCGAGGCCTGCGGCGAAAACGCGCTCAAGTTCCGCATCGGCCCCGCCCCCAGGACCAGAACTTCCTCCGACACCCATCAAGGAGAAAACCATCATGATTAAGAAATTCGCCCCGCTTTTCGCGACCCTCTGTCTTCTCTCGGGCACCGCCGTCGTCCAGGCAGGCGACACCGACACCGACATCATCGGCGCGCCGGGCATCATCCCGCATCCGATCGAGAGCTACCTCCCGATCACGGCCGAACGCAACAGCTGCCTCATGTGCCACAAGAACGCCGTGGCCGAGGACCGCAAGGCGGGTGAAATCCCGCTCACCCACCTCAAGGACGGCAAGATCACGGGCGACCGCTGGAACTGCACGCTCTGCCACGCGCCGAGCATGCCCGCCGAAACCAACGCCAAGGCCAAGTAAGCGCTGCGTCGCCCAATCGGGCGGCACGCATAATGAACAAAGGCCGCAGGAGATTGGCTCCTGCGGCCTTTGTTCATTCGTCATCCGTCGCCTTTCATTCGGCGGTCTTCTGCTGTGCGGCCCAGACGGCGGCCTCGACGCGGCTGCGGCAGCCGAGCTTCTTGAGCAGATGCTTCACGTGGCCCTTGACGGTGCCCTCCGTGATGTCGAGCCTGCGGGCGATGACCTTGTTGGTGCAGCCCTTGGCGATCAGGTCGAGCACCTCGGCCTCGCGCCCCGTGAGCGTGGGCCGCTCCTCAAGCGTAGAGGACATCTTCGCGCGAAGCGTGGTCGTGAGGAAGGCAAGCATCGAGGCATCCACGACGGTCTGCCCTTCGAGCGCCCTTCGGATCGACTTCAGGAACTCCTCGGGCTCCATGTCCTTGAGGAAGTACCCGTCCGCGCCCGCCTGAATGCAGGCCGTCAGGTCCTTGCCCGAGTCGCTCACCGTGAGGATCACGATGCGGCGCGACGGATCCTCTTCCTTGAGTGTCGAGAGGATCTCCACGCCCGAGCTGCCCTTCATATTGAGGTCGAGGATCGTCAGGTCGGGTTCGGTGCGTCTGACGAGCTCGATCGCCTCCTCGCGCGTGCCCGCCTCGCCCACGACGTCAAGCCCCTGCTCGAGGTCGAGGAGCTCGCGCACGCCGCGGCGAAAGAGCGGATGGTCGTCGATGATCGCGATCGTATGGCGTTCCTTGCTGGTCATTTGCTGGCCGTTCCCTGAAGAAAAATGCATTTTTTAATTTTACCTCTGCGCGTAAGCGCCTTCAGTCCCGTCTTTCAGGGACGACGAGCGTGACGCAGGTGCCGCCGCCTTCGGCCGGCGCCACCGTGAGCGTGCCGTGCAGCGCCTCGGCGCGCTCCTTCATGATCGAGAGCCCGAAGTGCTTGTAGCGGCCGGGTTCGGCGGGGATGCCGACGCCGTCGTCCTGCACCCTGAGCACGAACGTGTCGTCCGCGCCGCGCGAAAGCGTCACGCGCACGCTGCCCGCACGCGCATGCTTCTCGACGTTGACGAGGGCCTCACGCAGGATGTGCACGAAGTGGATCTGCTCGTTGGGCGTAAGCTCGAGTCCGAGAAGCGCGTTCGAAACCGTCGTCGCAATGCCCGTGCGGTTGCGGAACTCCTCGACCGTCTCCTCGACGGCGCCGTTGAGACCCGAGCTGCTGATCTGAAGCCTGAAGGTCGTGAGCACCTCGCGAAGCTGCCTGTAGGCCGTCGTGATGCCCTCGGAAAGCTCGTTGACGGTCTCCAGCACCTTCTCCTGAGGCTCGCCGCGCTCAACGAAGACCTTGAGGCGGTGCATCTGGATGCGCGAATAGGAGAGCGACTGCGCGATCGAGTCGTGGAGTTCACGCGCGATCGTCGAGCGCTCCTCAAGCACCGCCAGACGCCTGTCGTCCGACTGCCGGGTGCTGCGCTCGATGCCGCGCCCGATCGTCTGTGCAAGCGCCTCGCCGAAACCGGTCTGCCAGTCCTCGGGCTCTGCGTCAAAGAGCGCCTCGAGCGTGCCCATCGAAGGATTGACGTTGGAGAGCACGAAGCGCACGACGCCCGTCTCGGGCTCCTCCTCAGGCCAGGCGTCCGATTCGGCGAGCACCGCGGCCGTGCCGTTCGTGCTGACGACAAGCCTCACGGCCCTCGCGCCGAACTGCACGCAGGACTCCTCAAGCAGGCCGTCGAGCGAATGGCGCTTGAAGACCGCGCCCCAGGTCGCCGACTGCGCCATGCGGCTCAGGAACTGAAGGCCTGCGTTGCGGCGGTTGAGGTCCTCGGTCTTCTTCTCGACCTCGTGCTCAAGATTGCCGTAAAGGCGGCCGAGCTCGTCGACCATGAAGTTGAAGCTCGTCGCGAGCCTGCCGATCTCATCGGGCGCGGGGACCTTCGCCCTCACGGTGAAGTCGCCCTTTCTCACCGCATCGGCAGCCGAACCGATGGCCAGCAGCGGCCTGAAGATGCTCCTCTGCATGACGAGAAGCATCACGAAGCTCACGCCCATGGCGCCGAAGAGAATGAGGGTGAGGATCTTCTGCAGGATCGCAAGACGCTCGTTGAGGCCGTTCTCAAGCGTCTGGACGAACCTGTCGACGTCCTCCACGAACGAAGGAATCTGCTCCGTGAAGCGCCGCCTGGCCTCAAGACTGTCGATGCTCGCCTCCGCAAGCGGACGCACGCCCTTTTCGAACCTGTCCTTGAGGGCCGCGTACTGAACATAGGCGGGATCGCCCGAATCGTGGGGCACGCCGTTGAGAAGGCCCGGGCTCATGAGCTTGACGCCGAACTCGTCGAGCGCCGTCATGGTCTTCTCCCTTCGCTGCTCGAAGGAGGAGAAAGGATCCGCAACGGCAAGCGCAAGCTTGTAGCTCTGCATGCGCATGCTGCCCGAGACGTTGATGGCGCCCCCAGATCCCGTCGAGCGCTCCGTGAGAATCAGAGCGGGGGCCGCGGCGAGTACGGCCAGAAGGCCGATCACGGCCAGAACGACGAAGCACTGTCGGACAATGGAGGCGCGAAGCCATTTGATGATGCGCATGGCGGATCCTTGAAGCGGAGGTTGCACGGGCGGATCCTTCGATTTTACAAAGGCGCCGGTGCGGGACGAAAGATGATGCAGGAAAAGCGAAGGGGCCGCTCCATCAATGTGGAGAGCCCCCTGCAGAATGCTCCGTGCGTTCTCAGGCTCAGAGCGTGTCGATGCCCGTCACCTTGAAGCCCACGCCCGTCACGACGGCCGAGAGCATCACGTCGGAGACGCCGGCCGCAGCCTTGACGCGGGCCTCCTTCTTCTCAAGGTCCGCCACCGCGGACTCGACGCCGGGCAGCGCGCGAAGCGCCTTCTCGACGGCGGCCGTGCAGTGGCCGCAATGCATGCCTTCAATGTGAATCACCTTTTCCATCATGGAACTCCCTGTAGTGGATGCGCCGTCCGTCCCGCTGTCGGAGACGAGGACGGGCGCCTTGAAGAATCGGAGGCGAAGCGCGTTCGTGACGACGCTCACCGAGCTCATGCTCATGGCCGCCGCCGCGATCATCGGATTGAGGAGGAGACCGAACATGGGATAGAGGACGCCTGCCGCGATCGGAATGCCGATCACATTGTAGGCAAACGCCCAGAAGAGGTTCTGCCTGATGTTGCGCATGACGGCGCGGGAAAGGTCCACCGCGCCCACGACGCCCTCGGGCGAATCGCGCATGAGGACGACGTCGGCGCTCGCGCGCGCGGCGTCCGTGCCTCCGCCCACTGCAACGCCCGCATCGGCCTGGGCGAGCGCAGGCGCGTCATTGACGCCGTCGCCCACCATGGCGCACGGTCCGTCGGCCTGAAGCGCCTTCACGTGCGAGGCCTTTTCGGCGGGCCTCACGTCGGCGACGATGTCCTCGGGCGCAATGCCGAGCCTGGCGCCGACGGCCTCGGCCGTGCGGCGGTTGTCGCCCGTGAGCATCACGACCCTGAGGCCGCGTCCGCGTAGCGCCGAGACGGCGGCCCTCGATTCGGGCCTCACCCTGTCGGCGACGGCGATGATGCCGATGACGCTCCCTGCCGAAGCAATGAAGAGCGGCGTCGCGCCCTGCGAGGCCTCTGCGAGTGCGAGCGCGGAAAGCGCCTCGGGCACCTCAAGGCCGAGCGTCTCCATGAGACGGGCGTTGCCCGCCGCCACCGGCGTGCCCGACATCAGGCCCCTGAGGCCGCCGCCCGGAATCTGCTCGAACTCATCGACCTCCTGCGCGGGCAGTCCCCTCGCCTCGGCCTCGGCGAGCACCGCCTGCGCGAGCGGATGCTCGGAGGGCTTTTCAAGCGCGGCTGCGACGAGCATCACCACGGTTTCGAGTCCGGGCACCGCTGCCGCCACCTTCGTGACGACAGGCCTGCCCTCGGTGAGCGTGCCCGTCTTGTCGAAGACGACGGTCCTGAGCCCGGAGAAGACCTCGAGCGCCTCGGCGCTCTTGAAGAGAACGCCCAGGCTTGCGCCTCGGCCCATGCCGACCATGACGGCCGTGGGCGTCGCCAGTCCGAGCGCGCACGGGCAGGAAATGACGAGGACGCTCACCGCGGCGTTGAGCGCGAACTCAAGGTCTCCGCCGATCCAGTACCAGACAAGGCCCGTCACCAGGGCGATCGTCATCACGACGGGCACGAAGACGCCGCTCACCTTGTCGGCAAGCCTCGCCACGGGAGCCTTCGAGGCCGTCGCCTCCTCGACGAGCCTGATGATGCCCGCCAGCACCGTGTCGTCGCCCACGCGCGTGGCGCGCATTCTGAAGGCGCCCGCCGCCAGAAGCGTCGCGCCCGTCACGGCCTCGCCCGGCCCTCTCGTCACGGGAAGGCTCTCGCCCGTAAGGGCCGACTCGTTCAAAAGCGCGGTTCCCTCCAGAATCACGCCGTCGACGGGCACCGTCTCGCCTGTCTTCACGACGACGATGTCACCCGAGGCGACCTCATCCGTTCCAATGCGGACCTCCGCGCCGTCCCTCACCACGAGGGCCGTCGGCGGCGCAAGCTTCATGAGCGCCGTCACCGCCTCGGTCGTGCGGCGCTTGGCGCGCGCCTCGAAGAACTTGCCGAGCGAAATGAGCGTGACGATCGTCGCCGCCCCCTCGAAGTAGAGGCTGTGCGCAAAGTGGTGGAGCGCCGCTTCGTCACCCGCAGCCTGGGCCGCAAGAAGCCTGTAGATCACATAGACGCCAAAGAGCAGCGCTGTGCCCGATCCAACCGCGATGAGGCTGTCCATGTTGGGCGCGCGGTTGACGAGCGCCCTGAGGCCGCCCGTGAAGTAGCGGCGGTTGAGAAGCACGATGGGCAGCGTGAGCAGGAACTGCGTGAAGGCCATCATCGGAGCGCCCTGCGCCCCCGTGAGCATGACGGGCACGGGCAGGCCCGCCATCGGCCCCATCGAAAGCCACATGAGGGGTGCGAGCAGCGCAAAGGACCAGATGAGACGCACGCGCACGGCTTCGGCCGCCGCCTCCGCGTCCGCCTCGGGCGCCGTCGCGGCCGCAGTCCTCCCTCGCCCCGCAAAGCCCTTCTCGCTCGCCCCGTAGCCCGCATCTTCCACCGCACGCTCGATGTCCTCGACGCCGAGCACGCCTTCGTCAAACGTCGCCTTGAGCGAATTCGTGAGCAGGTTCACCTCGGCCGCACTCACGCCGCGAAGGGCGCACACGGCCTTCTCCACGCGGCTCGAGCAGGCCGCGCAGCTCATGCCCGTCACGTTGAACTGTCTGGTTTCCATCGTTCTGAATGAGAATGATTATTCGGTTCAGGGAGTGTATCCTTGACAAGTTCCTTTTCGCAAGAACGCACCATTTTGATATCCAGTACCCAAAAGGATACCGTCATGACCGACAAAACGCCTGCAGGAGAAGTGCTCTGTCCTGTCGCGCTCACGCTCAGCCTCATCGGCGGCAAGTGGAAGGCGCTCATTCTCTGGAACCTGCTCGAAGGCACGATGCGCTACTCGGCGCTGAGAAAGGCCGTGCCCGACGCCACGCCCAAGATGCTCACGCAGCAGCTTCGCGAACTCGAGGCGGACGGCCTCGTCTCGCGCACCGTCTGGCCCGTCGTTCCGCCTCGGGTCGACTACGCGCTCACGCCCACGGGCGAGAGCATCAAACCCATTCTCACGGCCATGTACCGCTGGGGCGACGCCTATCTGGCGAAAAGGAACCGGAAGTCCTGCTGCTCGATGAAGCCGCCCGCCGACGAATAGGCGCGCCCGGAAGGAAAAAGGCCCGCCTGCAGACGATGCTGCGGCGGGCCCTGATTGTTCAGAGGTTCAATGCCAGGATCAGAAGGCCGGAACCACGGCACCCTTGTATTCGGTTTCGATGAACTTCTTGACTTCGGCGGACGTCAGAGCGGCCTTGAGCTTCTGGATCTCGGCGCGGCTGTCGTCACCCGTGCGGATGGCCACGATGTTGGCGTAGGGCGAATCCTTGCTTTCGATGGCAAGGGCGTCCTTCACCGGGTTGAGACCGGCACCCAGGGCGTAGTTGGAGTTGATGACGGCGAGCGCGACATCGTCAAGGGCGCGCGGAAGCTGGGCGGCCTCGATCTCGCGGAACTTGATCTTCTTGGGATTGTCGACCACGTCGTTGATCGTGGCCGTCACGCCGGCTTCAGGACGAACCTTGATGAGGCCGGCCGTCTCGAGCACCTTGAGGGCGCGGCCGCCGTTGGTCGGGTCGTTCGGAATGGCGACTTCAGAGCCCTCGGCAACGTCGGCAACGTTCTTCACCTTGTGGGAGTACACGCCCATCGGCTCGATGTGAACGGCGACGAGGCTCGTGAGCTTGAGGCCGCGGTCCTTGCTGAAGGAGTCGAGATAGGGCTTGTGTTGGAAGAAGTTGGCGTCAAGCTCCTTGTCGTTGAGCGAGAGGTTCGGCTGAATGTAGTCGGAGAACTCGATCACCTTGAGCGTGATGCCCTCCTTCTGGAGCTGCGGGGCGATGAGATTCAGAATGTCCGCGTGCGGAACGGGGCTCGCACCGACCGTGAGGGTCTTGGCGTCGCCGCTCTTGGGAGCATTGTCGTCACCGCAGCCGGCAAGACCGAAGGCGAGGCCGGCAGCCACGCACACAGAAGCGAAAAGCTTGAATTTCATGATTAATCCACCTTGAATAATGAGAAACAGGACAAAAGCCTCCGGCATGCGAGGGCGTTGAAAGGAAGTTGACCGGAGAGGATCCGGTGCCCCGACTGCATGTCTTGTTCTGGAAGCCCTGCCGGTTCCCGCGGATCCGGCGAAGTACCGACGATTCTACCTTAAGATCGCACTTTTCGCTCTACTGCAAACAACCTAGAAAAGGGACGACGGAATGCCGTGCATCGGCATGATCCAGTGGAAACACCACCAAAACCATTGTTGCGCAACATTTTTATCGACAAAACCCGCACTTTTCACAGGATCATTTCACGATTCTGATACGGCACTTTTGGCGCAGGTCATGCAACCTTCAAATAGTTCGATGTCCTTCGGCGAACTGCCCCATACTCGAATCCAAGGCGAAGCATCGCGTTGCAGCGCGCCCTCGCCGTCAACATTCGTTCGAGTTCCGTACTTCCGTTTCAGTCCGCCATGTCAAACATCACGCTTCCCATGGAGCTCATGCTCCGCGCCACGCTCCCCACCCGCTCCGAACAGCTTCTCAACAACCTGCGCTTCCTGCCCCGCGAGCTTCATCCCCAGTCCGTCAACGGCCTCAGGTCCCTGGGGTTCGACGCGAATCTCTGCGCTGACCTCAACAGCTTCAAGGCGGACAGGAATGTCGACACGCCGCTCATCCTCGCGCTCTTCATCAACGAATTCTTCAAGGCCGCAGGATCCGACTACGCCGCCAGCCAGAGCATCGCCAAGTACCTCCGTCGCCGCGCCCGCAAGATCGACGTCGAACCCTTCGGCCAGGAGGTCGCGGAGATCGTGAAGAAGCACTTCAAGGAGCTCAGGAGCGCAGCCATCGGCCCCTTCATCAGGGACGTCGAGCCGTACCGCGTCGTGCAGCTCTACTGACAGGACAAAACTCCGAAGAGCTCAGGATGAGTTCGAGTAACTTTTCAGAAAAAAAGCCCGCGGCTTCGGACTTGAAGCGGCGGGCTTGTTGTTGTGGGTATTGCTCTTTCGAGGTTGGATTTGAAATGTCAAGTCTTTTTTGCTACAGATATTGATACTTATACCCGTCGCTTTTGAAGAGACATTTACTATTGAGGAAAGTAGCCTTGACGCGACCTGCTTTCGTTTCTACGGAAAGTTTCCCGTCTGTCAAGGTCGCCCTTCCAGTCCAAATGCCGGCATTTCTCCCTCGCGTCACCTTCACGCGCACATAGTCTCCCGTTCCAAAATCGTTCGGGCGCTTGCGACGCGAAAAGTAGCAGAGAGGAAAGCCGTACTTGTCCGTGCGTGTCCGCTTATGGGAACCACGACCGATGCAGTACGCCTGCAACGGCCTCAGTTTTTCCCAATCGGCCACGCCGTCGATGCGACCGGTGCATAGTGCATCGAGCCAATGCTCTTTCGGCACGCTGAAAGCGTGACGATTGAACTTGGTCTGTGCGCCGGAGCCGACTTCGACGGTGCATCCCGTTGACTGAAGGCTCCTAAAGAGTGACCAACGCGTCGCATTGACGGCGGCTGCATCTCGAAGCGTCGTTTTGAGCTGCTTGCGAATTTGAGCCAAAAGAGCAGGCTTCTTCTTGAGGAAATCCTCAATCGGCATAGCCCCCTTCTTTTGGTTGCACTGAACGCAGGCAATTGCGAGGTTCGAAACGCGGTTGGAACCTCCTCTTGCCTTGGGTATGATGTGCTCGACGTTGAGCACAACCCCGCTCTTGCCGCAATAGACGCACTTGCGGTCAAACTTTTCAAGGAGATATTCCTTGAGCTCGTAGCCCGCAAGCTCGCCCTGCTGGTATTCCACGCCGGAGA
>NZ_KQ968557.1:0-405 GCF_001578585.1 Sutterella sp. KLE1602 | reverse complement strand
CCGCGTTCTGCATCAGCTGCGTATCGAACTTCACCAGCTCCTGAACAAAACCCGTGACAGGAACAAGCCTCGTCAAGCGATTCATCCAGGACATGACAGTATCGACACGATGCCGTAGAGAGGGCGCAAGCGATCCCTGCGGCTTTGTCCGATTCAGAAACCGTGGTGCACGGTAGCGAAGATTGCGGCTCCGGCGTCCTCGGCGAAGCTGCCTTCTGGAGGTCAGAGCATCACGTATCTTCGAGCCTCGATGGTTGAGGCAGATGAAGGCAAGGGCATGATGCACATCCTTCTTGTCCTTCCTCACTACCGCTATCCCGGTGCTTTTGGAACCCGGGTCGATCTTCACCAATACGTCCTGAACAGCGGATGCTTCACGCGTTCGCTCCTTCAGAATAATGGTGA
>NZ_KQ968556.1:0-9429 GCF_001578585.1 Sutterella sp. KLE1602 | reverse complement strand
GTGAAGTGACCGGCGTCACGCACGGCACGAACCGCCTCGGCGGCAATGCCTACACGGACATCATCGTATTCGGCCGCATCGCCGGTGAAGCCGCCGCCAAGGCTGCGAAGTAATTCGCGAAAAGGCTCCTTCAGGGTCCCATGCCTCCTCTCCGGGACCCTGATCAAGGTCAGCGGCCCGCGCCAGTCTCCGGCGCGGGCCGTTGTCCATATGCGGCGTCCTCCCTGCAAACCCATGCGCCGCGCCCGTTTCAACGCATCAGGGCGTAAAATCGGGTCAGTGACCACCATCTACCTACATTTCCGGCAAGCATTTCCCATGAGCAGTGAAAAGGCCCTCCGAACCCGCGCAGCCATCATCGCCGCCGCCCGCGGCATCATCCTCAAGGAAGGCATCGGTGCGCTCACCATGGACCGCGCGGCCCAGGCCGCAGGCATGAGCAAGGGCGCGTGCATGTACCACTTCAAGAACAAGCGCGCGCTCCACGCCGCGCTCATCGAGGACTACGCCGCTCATCTCGACGGCCAGATGAAGCGCCACGAGGCGCTCTTCGAGGGCCGTCCCGACGAGACGCTCGTGCCGGGATTCGTCGAGTGGTTCAAGACCTTCGAAGCCGACAGCCGCGACTGGGCCGACGTGGGCGTCGCGCTGCTCTCCAACTTCGTGCACGACGACGAGCTCATGAAGCCCGTGCACGACTGGTACCAGAAGCTCTGGTTCCGCATCCAGGCGCTGCCCGAAGCGGAGCGCCTGCCTCGATTCGTGGCCATCATGGCGCTCGAGGGCTTCTTCTATACTCGCAAGTTCGGCGTCAATCCGCCCTTTGCGGAACTCAACGCGCAGGCCTACGGCTTCATCAACGAAAAGCTCGTGGGCGAGGGCGCCGTCAGAAGAACGAAGGACGTCGCCTGATTCACGTCTTCCCCAAGCATGCATTGTCCTGCGGCCCGGAGCGCCGGCTTCGGGCCGTCTTCGTTGCGCGTTTTGCGCATCCCGAAGAATGCGCATAGACTTTGCAGTCTCACCACTCAGGTTTTTTTCAAGGAGCCGTCCATGACCGCCATGACCGAACTTTTCTATCGTGACCCCTATGCCTGCAAATTCACTTCGAAGGTGACCTCGTGCGTGGAAGGCGAAATGGGCTTCGAGGTCATGCTTGAAGACACGGCCTTTTATCCGGAAGGCGGCGGACAGCCTGCGGACCACGGCACGATCGACGGCGCAGCCGTGTTCGACGTGCGCCGCACGCCGGCGGGCATCGTGCACTATTGTGAAAAGGCGTTCGATGTCGGGCAGGACGTCAAGGGAGTGCTTGACTGGGAGCGCCGCTTTGACAACATGCAGAACCACACGGGCGAGCACGTCTTCTCGGGCATCGTCAACGCGAAGTTCGGCTTTGACAACGTGGGCTTTCACATGGACGACGATGTTATTACCTGCGACTTCAGCGGCGTGATGACCGAAGAGGAGGTGGCCGAAGTCGAGCGCGCCTGCAACGAGGCGATCGTCGCCAACGTTGAGGTGGGCATCTCGTTTCCCGACGCCGAGGCGCTTGAAAAGCTCGCCTACCGCAGCAAGAAGGCCCTCAAGGGCGACGTGCGCATCGTGGACGTGCCCGGATGCGACCGTTGCGCATGCTGCGGCGTGCACGTGAGGAGCACGGGCGAGATCGGCCTCATCAAGGTGCTCTCCTCGATGAAGCACCGCGGCGGCACCCGCGTCTTCTTCGTATGCGGCATCCGCGCCCTCAGGGACTACGAGGCCCGCATCCGCGAGACCCGCGCCGTCTCCGCGCTTCTCTCCGCGAAGCCCCTCGAGATCTCCTCGGCCGTCGAGCGCGTGCTCGCCGAGTCGGCCGCCAAGGACGCGAGGATTGCGGCGATGAACCGCACGATCTTCGACTTCAAGGCCGACGCCATTCCCGCTCAGGAGACGCCGCTCGTCGTCCTGGAGGAAGGCTTCACCCCGTTTGAGCTCCGCCAGTTCTGCGTGCAGCTCTCCGAAGCGAAGAAGGCTCCCTTCATCGCCGTCATGTCCGAGACCGAGCCCGGCGTCATGAGCTACGTCTGCGCCATCCCCGACGACCTTCTGCGCCCCGTGAGCATCGCGCTCAACAAGCGCCTCAACGGCCGCGGCGGCGGTGCGAAGGGCTTCGTGCAGGGCAGTTGGAAGGCGGACGAGACCGCCGTCAGGGAGGCGGTCGCCGCCGTCTGGGCCGAGCACACCGCTTAACACTAATATTGCAAGGAGGAACGGCCTTGATCCGATCCGTGAGCCTCCGCGGCTTTATGAACATCAATGACGGGCGCCATGCGTTTGCGCCCGGTCTCAACGTCATCGTCGCGCCCAATGGCGCAGGCGGACACAACCTGCTCAAGCTGCTGTGCGCCGTCGAGTCCGCGGGCGCCTTCACGACGCGCTGGATGACGAAGCTCGGATACGCGCAGTCGATCACGGGCCGGCTGAGGGAGAACTTTCGTCCGGGCTGCGTGGGCGACCTCGCGCGCGGCGAGTGCGCCGTCGAGCTCGAGCACGAGGAGGCCCAGGGCACGCTCGCCTTCGGCTTCAAGAGCGGCTCCGAATTCGTCTCCGTCGACGCCATGCCGTCGGGCACGGCCCCTGGCCGCCCCGTCTTCATTCCCATGCAGGAGCTCGCCTCCTTCGTGCCCTGGTTCCCGAAGCTCTTCGAGATGTGGCATGTCGGGTTCGAGGGCGTCTGGCGCGACACCTGCTCGGTGCTCGGCGCCGAGGACACGAAGTCCGAACCCGCAGCCCCGCTTGCGGCGCTCCTTGACCGACTCGAAAAGAGGCTCGGCGGCCGCGTCGCCGAGCATCCTGACGACAAGAGTCTGGTCGTCATCCGTGGGGGCGCCATGGTGCCGATGTCTGAACTCGACTCGGGCGAGCGCAGGATCGTGATGCTCGCAAGGCTCGTTCGCAACGGCATGATCTCGCCGGGCATGATCCTCTTCTGGAACGAGCCCGACGCCTGCATGGACGACGAGTTGCGCAGGCTCGTCGCGACCTCCGCGGCCGCCTTCGTCGAAGCCGGCGTGCAGGTCTTCGCGTGCACGCACTCCGAGGCGCTCGCCGACCTGATGATCGGCCGTTGCCCGCCGGGACTTGCCGCGCGCATCAGGCTGTGACGCAAAGAAGACTGTGAAAACGGAATGCGGGACGTCCATGGTTAGGCGTCCCGCATTTTTTGAGCAGGATGAAGAGGACGGCGGGTTTTCGTCCTTGATGGAAGACGGCGGGCGTATCATGTCGGAAAGTCCCGCACGGTCCGCCACGCACACGGCGCGTCATGCGCACTCCCTCGGTTACACCCATCAATACAAGACGACAACACGGTCATGCTTGACTTCATCGAGCTCTTCATTCTCGGCATCGGCGTCGGCTCCTTCGGCGCTCTCGTCGGCATCGGCGGCGGCCTCATCATGGTGCCGCTCTTCATGTACTTCATGATGCCGCCTTCGGGCAGCACCTTCGCGAACGTTCAGGAGGTCGTGGGCACGAGCCTCTTCGGCGTGCTCCTCAATGCGCTCTCGGGCACCTGGGCCTACTTCAGGCAGAAGCGCATCATCCTTAGCGTGGCGATGCCCTTTGCACTCGCCACGGTGCCGGGCGCCTTCCTCGGGAGCTACGTGAGCGAATGGTTCTCCGGCCCCGCCTTCTCGATCACCTTCGGCGCGTCGCTCGCCTTCCTCGGCTGCTTCATGTACTGGAGCTCCCGCAACAAGGCCGCCAACCGCTCGGCCGACGAGTTCGATCCGAACGAGCTCCCCAGAAGCAAGATCTGGCTCGGCATCGGCTGCTCCTTCTTCGTGGGCTTCATCAGCTCCATTCTGGGCATCGGCGGCGGCGTCGTGCACGTTCCGATGATGGTCTTCCTGCTCGGCTTCCCGCCGCTCGTCGCCGTGGCCACCTCTACCTTCGTGCTCATGGTGAGCGCCGCCATCGGCGTCGTCGGCCATGCGCTACTCGCCCACATCGTCTGGGCCCCCGCCGTCGCAGTGGGCTGCGGCGCCATCGTGGGCGCACAGCTCGGCGCACGCCTTGCTCGAAAGAGCAAGCCCCGCCTCATCGTCATCCTGCTCTCCTGCGTGATGGTCGCCCTCGGCTGCCAGCTTGTCTGGCGCGGATTTTCGCTCTGATCAGGGACAGACTACTTCCGTCCCGCATGTCTTTTCCACGCCCGGCCCAGCGCCGGGCGCGTCCCTTCAGGGGCTGTGCCTTCTTCGCCGTTCTCCAAAGTTCCGGACTCCTCGTGTGAGAATGGTTTGCATCAGGACCGCTCATCTGCTACATTATCCCGACAAATTTACTCGGGTATGACCGTAGCCGTCTCCGGTCCGCCCGCTCCGACATGAACCGTTCATCGCTTCCTTTACTGGGCCTTGTCATCCCGGCGGCGCTTCTTGCCGCCTGGTGGCTCGCCGCGCACTCGGGCGGGATCGCGCCCGTTCTCCTGCCGTCGCCCGAGGCGGTGTGGGAGGCGTTCGTGCGCATGGCGGCCGACGGGTCGCTGGCGGCGCACATCGGCATGAGTGCGATGCGCACGATGACGGGCTTCGTGCTTGCGGCCGCCTTCGGGATCGGCTGCGGCGTCTGGTTCGCGGTGAGGCCCGCAGCCGCGGCGGCCTCGCATTTCGTCATCGAATTCCTGAGGCTCACGCCTCCGCTTGCGCTCATTCCCGTTCTCATTCTCTGGCTCGGCATCGACGAGGCGCCCAAGATCGCGATCGTCTTTCTCTCGAGCTTCTTTCCGATCTATCTGAGCGCGCTCACGGCGGTGAAGGGCATCGACCCGAAGCTTGCCGAAGTGGCCGAGCTTCTCAGGTTTACGTCCGCCGAGCGCTTTAGGATGCTCACGCTTCCTGCGGCCATGCCCGGGATTCTGGCGGGCCTTCGCATGGGCTTCGGGTACAGCTGGCGCGCCCTCGTAGGTGCCGAGCTCATCGCCGCCTCATCGGGGCTGGGTTTTCTCATTACGGAGAGCTCCGAATTCGGCAAGACCGACGTCGTGTTCGTCGGCATCTTCACGATCGTGGGGCTCGGCATTGCGGCCGACGCCGTGATCTCGAGGCTCGTTTCGGCGCTCTCGCGCCGCATTTCGGAAGCTGCGTAGATGGTGAAGGTTGAAATCAGAAATCTCAGGAAGGCCTTTTCGTCCGACAGCCGCACGACGGCTCCGATCGACGGACTGTCGCTCGAGATGCCCGCGGGCGGCATCACGGCCGTGATCGGCCGCAGCGGCTGCGGGAAGACGACGCTGCTGAGGCTCCTTGCGGGACTTGAGAAGCCCGATTCGGGCGAAATCCGCATGGAGGACGCGCAGGGTCGCGCCGCCGCGCCCCGCACGGCCGTGGTCTTTCAGGAGCACAGGCTGTTTCCCTGGATGAGCGTGAGAAGAAACGTGGAGGTGGCCGTGAGACACCTGCCCGCCGACGAGCGACGCGCGAAGGTCGACGCCGTGCTTGCGCTCACGGGCCTCGCGCATGCCTCCGAGTCGATGCCCGCCGCGCTCTCGGGCGGCATGAGCCAGCGCGTGGGCCTTGCCCGAGCGCTCGCCGCCGAGCCCGAACTCCTCCTGCTCGACGAGGCGTTCAGTTCGCTCGACGCTCTGACTCGCCGCCAGCTCTATGACGAATTCGTTCGCATTCACGCCGCGCGTCCCGTCACGACCGTGCTCGTCACGCACGACGTGACCGAGGCTGTGCTGCTCTCGAGCCGCATCTGCAGGCTTGAGAACGGCGTGATCGCGCGCACCTACGACAATCCCGCGCCTTATCCGAGGAGCCTCGCGACTCCTGGACTCGGCGCGCTTTCCGAAGAAATCCTCCGCGGCTTCCTTGAAGAGGAGCCGCTTCTATAAAAAGGAAATCCTGAAAATGATGAAGAAGCTTCTTGCCGCCGCCGTCTGCGGCGCCTTTGCCGCGTCCGCCCTCGCCGCCATGCCCGAAAAGGTGACGATCGTCTACGTGAAGAGCCCGTTCAACCTTCAGAACATGGTCATGAAGGAAAAAGGCATGCTCGAGAAGGCCTTTGAGAAGGACGGCGTCAAGGTCGAGTGGAAGTCCATCAACTCGGGCGCCAAGCAGGCCCAGGCCATGGCGGCCGGCGCCGTCGACGTCTCCGCCGTCATGAACACCGCCTCGCTCCTCATGGCCAACGGCTCGGGCAATCCCGTCTACGTCGCCTCGGGCGTCTCGCACCCGACGGACACCTTCGCCATCGTGGGCAAGCCCGGCGCCAGTCTCTCCGTGAAGGACCTCAAGGGCAAGAAGGTCGCGGGTCCCCGCGGCACCGTGCTCCATCAGCTCCTCATCGCCGCTCTGGTGAAGGAAGGCATGTCGGCCGATGACGTCGAGTTCCTCTCCATGGACATTCCCGCCGCCATGACCGCCGTCACGAGCGGCCGCGTCGACGCGGCGCTTCTTGCCGCGAGCGGCATCATCAAGGCCGAGGAGGCGGGCTGCCGCGTCGTGACTACCGCCAAGGGCCTCGTCGACGTCAACCTCGTCATGACCGCCTCGAAGCAGTTCGCCGAAAAGCATCCCGAGGCGCTCGAAACCGTCGTGCGCGTCGAGCGTGAGGCCGACGAGTGGATCAAGGCCAACTGGCAGGTGGCCGTCTCCATCGGCGCGAAGGAACACGGCATCTCGCTCGCCGACGCCGAAAAGCTCGCGGGCTGGTCCCACTATTACGGCGTGCTGACCGACGCCGACGTCAAGGGCCTTGAGGCCGACCAGAAGTTCCTCATCGAGAACGGCCTGATGACGACGCCCGTCGACGTGAAGAGCATCGTGCTTCCGATCGCTCTGGGCAAGTAAGCCCGGACAGCGTTCAAGTTCAGCGCCGTCACGAAGGTCCGGCCCGCATCCCGGCGGCGTCCCGGGCCTTTTTTCTGATTGTTCAGGAGGATTTTCCCGATGTCCTGCCGTCCCGTCGTTCCGCTCTCCTTCACGCGTCATGGTGATGCGTCCCGTCCCGCCGTCATTCTTCTGCAGGGACTCGGCATGGCGTCGAACGCCTGGCCCGCCGAACTCGTCGATGCGCTTGTCGAGACGGGACTCCAGGTAGTGCTGCCCGACAACAGGGACGCAGGAAAAAGCCCGCGCGTGACGGGCGTTCGCGTCAGGGATGTCGAGGTGCTCGGCGCTGTGGCGAGAACGCTCGCGCGCAGGAAGGTTTCGGCTGCCTACGATCTTGACGACATGGCGGACGACGTCGTGGCGCTCGCCGACGGTCTCGGCATCGGGCGCTTTCACGTCGCGGGCTTTTCCATGGGCGGGATGATCGCGCAGACGCTCGCCCTGCGTCATCCCGAGAGGATTCTCTCGCTCGCGTCGCTCTCGTCCGCGACGGGCAATCCCGCCACGGGCCTCGGCAGGCTCGGCACGATCTGGAAGATCATCCGCCCGAGAGGACCCGCGCGGACGAAGGAAGAGGCGAGGGAGGAGATGCGGGAGATCCTGCTTGCGCTCTCGGGGCCCGCCTTTCGCGGCGACGTCGAGGCGCTCGAGCGGATGCTCGACCGCATCGAGGACACGCCGCTCGACATGGAGGCGACGAAGCGGCAGCTGCTTGCGATCCTCGCGAGCGGAAACAGGTCGGAGGCGCTCGGGCAGATTCGGGTTCCGACGCTTGTCATTCACGGCACGGCGGATCCGCTGCTGCCGTTCGCGGCGGGCGAAGAGACAGCGGCCGTGATTCCGGGCGCGAGGCTCGAGCCCGTGGAAGGCATGGGCCACGAAGTGCCTGCGGCGCTCGGACGGCGTTATGCTGAGCTTGTCGCAGGGAATGCGGCTCGGGCCGAACCGAAGGGGGGGAGCCTGATCAAAGAGGCTTGTACCAAGAGGCGCGGGCGTCGCGGCGAAGCGGGCAGGTCTCGACGAGCCTCCTGACGGCGTCGGCGAAGGCCTCGGGCGTCTTTGACTTGAAGATCTCCTTGGCGGGGCGCTCGCTCTCGTCATAAAGGGCGAGCTGGTAGAACCAGTATTCCTTCATGCGCATCATGGCGTTCTTGAGGCTGCCGAAGGCGGCCGTGTAGCTTTCGAAGAGATCGCGCCGGAAGTCGTCGAGCTCGGCTTCGGTCGCGGGCTCGCCACCACGGATCTTGCGAAGCAGCGCGGGGTCGGCCATCAGGGCGCGGCCGATCATCATCTGGTCGATGCCCGGATAGCGCTCCGTCATCGCGACCGCGTCGGCGGGCGTGACGACGTCGCCGTTGTAGCCCACCTTCATCCTGAGGCTCGGATAGAGGCGGTCGAGCGTCTCGAGGCGCACGTTGCCCTTGTAGTGGTCGCTCTTGAGGCGCGGGTGCACCGTGAGGCGCTTCATCGGAAAGCGGTTGTAGACGTCGACGAGACGGTCGAACTCGTCCTCGGAGGCCCAGCCGAGGCGAGTCTTCACCGAAATCGCGATTGGAAGGTCCGCGCTGAAGATCTCGTCGAGAAAGCGGATCATGGCCTCGGGCTCGCGCAGAAAGCCCGAACCCTTGCCCTTTGCGACGACTGTGCCCGCGGGACAGCCGAAGTTGAGGTTCACCTCGTCGTAGCCCATGTCGGCGAGCGCCTTCGCGGACCAGAGGAAGTCGGCCGTGCGGCGCGTCAGAAGCTGCGGAACCGCATGAATGCCCGCATTGGCCTCGGGCGCGAGCTCGCGCATCTGGCGGTCCGTGAACTGCGGCAGGGTCGTGGGCGTCACGAAAGGAATGAACCAGTCGTCCGCGCCCGTGAAGTGGCGGCTGAAAACCTGCCTGAAGACGAAGCCCGTGAGGCCCTCCATGGGGGCGACGGCAAGCGGCGGAACGATCGTGGCGGACATGTCGGTTTGCTTGGGAAAAAGGTTGGAAAATTGAGTGTGCGGCGAATGGGATTCGGGATTCTACCCGATCGGCGCCTCGGGCACGCATTCGGGACGGTGCGGCGGACCGGAATGAGGAAGGGGAGGCGAAAGGCGACCGGTGCGTCGAAATTGGGGGTGTTGCGGATGAAAAAACGAGGAGTTTCCCAACGGTTCTTAAATGACACATTTGTTGACGTTCTCTCCGCCGTGAACGACGGAGATTCTCTACTGCGTTAGCAACTTGCGCTGCTGATTACTTCGGTGGATTCCTGCTGCTGATTCGGCGCCGGTTTTTTAGACCGACCCGGATTCACTTGAGCCTGAGCATTCTTCTCAGACTCCCCACAGGCTAACGAGCTTCGTCCGCGCTTTTTGCTGTTGATCGCAGCCACGACGTCCGCGTTTCCCTGATGTCCGCAGGAGATGCATTTGAACAACGCCTGCGTCTTGCGATTGTCTTTGGAAACACAGCCGCATATCGGGCAGGTGCGACTTGTATTCTGCGGCGGCACCGTATGAACGTGTCCGCCCAGTCTCAACGCCTTCCATAGAGTTGCCGCGAGGGAACATCCGACT
>NZ_KQ968555.1:0-12526 GCF_001578585.1 Sutterella sp. KLE1602 | reverse complement strand
AAATGAGAGGCTTGCGGCGCACGGGTTCTGTCAACAGTTTCCCCACAACCCGCGGATGTCGAATCTGCGGGTTTTCTTTTATCCAGTCTCTCCCTCCGGTTCGGCAACCGCAAGCACCAGACAAAGGTTTTGCGATGTCAAGCCCAGTTCTCCCCCTCATCAGACAACTGCTCCTGAAGACCCTCAAGCCCGAGGCCAGGCCCTGGCCCGGCTTTCTCCGCGCGCCCGCCGGCACGGCCGGAATCCCCGCGGGACGCCTCCCCTGAAGCGTCCGCGAAAACACAGGATCAACTGAAAATCAATTGAAAACCAACGGAAAAAGCCGACCGGGAATGAAAGGAGCACGAAATGGATGCCCGACTTGAAACCCTCTACCGCATGCAGCCCCTGAGCGCTGCCGAAACCGACACCCTCTTCACCGAGGTCTTTGCAGGCAGCATGAGCGAGCCTGAGCTTGCGTCCCTTCTCACCGCCCTGAAGATGAAGGGCGAGACGCTCGACGAAATCCGCGGAGCGGCCGCCGCGATGCTGCGCGCCGCGAGGCCCTTCCCGAAATCCGCCTTCGAGGTGGGCGAGATCGTCGGCACGGGCGGCGACGGCGCGGGCACGATCAACGTCTCGACGATGACGGCGCTCGCCGCGGCGGGCGCAGGTCTCAGGATCGCCAAGCACGGCAACCGCGGCGTGTCGTCCCCGTCGGGCGCCTCGTCGCCCAGTCCGGCATCCGCACCCACGCCGACGTCGAGCGCGTCGCACGCGCGGCCCGCGTCTTCCTCGTGGGCTCCGTCCTCAATCAGGCCGACGACGTCTCGCTCGCCGTGAGAAGACTCGTCTTCGGCGAAATGAAGGTCTGCGGCATCACACGGGCCGACGATGCGACCAGGGCCGCGCTCGAGGGCTTTTCCGCAGCAGGCGTCGTGCTCGCGAAGCGCTCACCCAGAGCGGTCACACCCGAAGGACTCGCGGTCCTCTCGAATGAGATCAAGGAACGCACGAAGGCCCTCGGCCTCACGATGCCCGTCACGGCCGTCGTCGACACAGACGAAACGGACGTTCTCCGGGCCATCGCCTCGCCCGCCGCCGCAGGCGCCTTCACGCCCCTCCAGATCCACGGTGACGTGACGGACGCAGACCTCGAAGGACTTCGTGTCCTGTTTCCGGGAAAGGCCCTCCATCTCGCGGCCGCTCTCCCCGAGGACCCCGTCGCGCTCGCCGAGGCGGCCCGCAGGCTCGAGGGGCTTCTCGAGCGGGGACTCGCCGAAAGGATCGTCGTCGACGGCACCTCGGACGGCCTCGCGGGCGGACTCACGCCCGAAAACGCACGGTCCGCCGCAGCTGCGGGTGCGGCGGGGCTCGACGCGAACTCGGGCGTCGAGTCGGCGCCGGGCCTCAAGGATCCGCGCCTTCTGGCCCTCTTCGCGGGCGCCGTGCGGGGATGCCCCCGACGCAGCCCCGAAAACCGAACACACTGAACTACACAGAACCGAACTCGAAAAAGGAATCTCCATCATGCTGCTCAATCCCTACTTCGGCCAATACGGCGGCCAGTTCGTCCCCGAGCTTCTCCTTCCCGCCCTCGACCAGCTCGAGCGCGCCTACGTCGACGCGACGAACGATCCCGCCTTCAGGACGGAGCTCGACCGCCTGCTGACGACCTATGCGGGCCGTCCGACGCCGCTCACGAGGCTCACGCGCCTTACGGAGGGCACGAAGACGACGATCTACCTCAAGCGCGAGGACTTGCTGCACGGCGGCGCCCACAAAACGAACCAGGTGCTCGGCCAGGCGCTCCTCACGAAGCGCATGGGCAAGACCCGCGTGATCGCCGAGACGGGCGCGGGCCAGCACGGCGTCGCCACAGCGCTCGCCTCGGCCCTATTCGGCTTCAAGTGCAGGATCTACATGGGCGCCAAGGACGTTGAGCGCCAGAAGCCCAACGTCTTCAGGATGGAGCTCATGGGCGCCGAGGTCGTGCCCGTCACGGCGGGAAGCGGCACGCTCAAGGAGGCCTGCAACGCGGCCCTTCGCAACTGGGCCGAATCCTTCGAGGACACGCACTACATGCTCGGCACCGCCGCGGGCCCGCATCCCTTCCCGACGATCGTGCGTGAGTTCCAGAAGGTGATCGACGAGGAGGCCCGCGCCCAGTTCGCCGAGGCCGAGAACGGACTCCTGCCCGACGCCGTCATCGCCTGCGTGGGCGGGGGCTCCAACGCCATCGGCCTCTTCACGGACTTCAGGCCCTTCGAAGACACCCGCCTTATCGGCGTCGAGCCCGCGGGCATGGGCATCGCCTCGGGCAAGCACGGCGTCACGCTCGGCGAGGGTCAGCTCGGCATCTTCTTCGGCGCGCGCTCCTACAACATGCAGACGCCCGAAGGCCAGATCAACGAGTCGTACTCAATCTCGGCCGGCCTCGACTTCCCGTCGGTCGACCCCGAACACGCCCACCTCAAGTACACGGGCAGGGCCGAGTACGTGAGCGTCACCGACCGCGAAGCCCTCGGCGCCTTCCTCGAACTCTCCCTCAAGGAAGGCATCATCCCCGCGCTCGAAAGCTCCCACGCCCTCGCCTACGCGCTCAAGATGGCCCGCGCGGAACCTGAAAAGGAACAGAAGCTCGTCGTCAACCTCTCGGGCCGAGGCGACAAGGACATCTTCCAGGTGGCCGCGAGGCTCGAGGCCGATGGCTGCCTGAAGGACGGCCGCCTCAGCTCCGACGCACTCGGGGCCTACGCCGACTGAGATGCGGAAAAAGACTACGGAACACACAACGGAAACACTGCTGAATGAGAGACGCCATGACCGAACGCTTTGAAAACCTCTTCGCCCGACTCGCCCAAAGGCGCGAGGGCGCATGCGTCCCCTTCGTGAACCTCTGCGACCCCGATCCGGGGACCTCGCTCGCCGTTCTCGAAACGCTCGTCGCCTCGGGCGCCGACGCCCTCGAGCTCGGGATCCCGTTCTCCGACCCGTGCGCCGACGGCCCCGTCGTCGAGGCCTCCGCCGACAGGGCCCTCGCCAACGGCGCCACTCCCGCACGCTGCCTCGACGTACTGCGCAGGTTCAGGACCGCACATCCCGAGACGCCCGTCTGCCTCATGCTCTACATCAACCTCGTCGCGCCCCCCGGCGTCAGGCGCTTCATGCAGGCCGCCGCCGACGCGGGCGCAGACGCCGTGCTCATTCCCGACCTCCCGACGAGCATGCGCGAGGCCGAGCCCGAATGGGACGAGGCCGCCCGCGAGGCGGGCCTGCACCTCGTCGCCATCGTGCCGCCCAACGCCTCCGACGAGCGCGTCGCAAGAATCGCGGGACTCACGAGCGGATACACCTATCTGCTCTCGCGCGTCGGCATCACCGGCACCGACCACGCCTCGGGCACGCCCGCAGAGCGCATCATCCGCGACCTCGAGAGGGCCAAGGCCCCGCCCGCCCTGCTCGGCTTCGGCATCTCCACGCCCGAACACGTCAGGCGCGCGCTCGAAGCGGGCGCCGCAGGCGTCATCGTGGGCTCCGCCCTCGTGAAGATCGTCTCCGAACACCTCGGCGACAGGGACGCCATGCTCAAGGCCCTCGGCAGCGCCGCCGCCCCCTTCAAGGCCACCACGCGAACGGCCTGAAGAACCATGGACCACGCACGAATATTCCAAATGTTTTTGGATTATGAAAAAAAGGGCACCCGCAAACGAAAACTTCTGCTGGCGCCCTGCCTTCTTCACAAGAAACAGCGTCTAAACGCCTGCAACGCGGTTGCAAAAGATGTCTGACGTCCAACAGTCGCGTCACGCAAGCAGAAAACACTTGCAATTAGAGGATGGTACATGATAGGATGTATCTAACAAATCAAACGACGGCATCCCGGAGGCAGGCGAACCCGCCGCCCCGAAAGCTCCCGTCCTCTTGAAGGAGAAATTCTCATGAACGACATCGTGATGGTCAACGACGCCAACGTCGAATCCGTGATTGCAGCCGACAAGCCCGTGATTCTCGCCATCGGCGCGAGCTGGTGCCCCGACTGCCGCCGCGCCCAGCCCTTCTTCACGCAGCTCGCGGCTGTCAACGCCGAACGCGCCGTCTTCGCCTCCTGCGACTCCGAGCAGAATCCGCAGGTCGTCGCGAAGTACGCCGTGCAGCACATCCCGACGATGGTCGCGCTCAAGGGCGGCAGGGAAGTCGACCGGATCGTCGAGGTGAAGACGCCGGGCGAGCTCAAGGCCTTCGTCGAGCGCAACATCTGACGCCCGCACAAGTCCTTCTCAGGATCTCCCGATCCGAGATATCTTTTTGAGGCACCCGCAGGACAAGACGTCTGCGGGTGCCTTTTTGTCTGAAAAATTCGTTGCACTGACATAGGAAGTCCTCAGTTCCGCCCATGTCTGCGCTAATTTTCACTTCTTAGACTTCAGTCCGATTCGAACAGTGCGCCGCGGCAAGCGAGCCGCTCTCCCGCGCACCGGCAACTGCAACTGTTTGAAGAGGTTTTGACAATGAAGATCAAGAACACCACTGCCGCCATTCTCGCCGCTGCCGCCATGACGGCCGCCACCACCGCCTGGGCCGTCGACGCCGCCCCCGCATCCGTCCCGCAGATCACGGAAAACGCGCAGCCGCAGGTTGGCATGAGCGCCGCAACTGCTGCGGCCGAAGAGGCCTACGGCGGACAGACCCGCTCCGCCCGCCTGCACATGAGCCGCGAATACGGTCCCGTCTTGGACGTCCGCGTGGTGAAGGACGACGGCACGGACGTCCACACCTTCGTGGACGCGCAGACGGGCAAGGTGGTCGCCGCCGACGAATTCGGCATCGGCGAAGGTCGCCACATGTTCGACGGCCGAGGATACGGCCACCGCGATCACGACCGGGGCGACTGCGGCTTCGGCTTCGGTCACGGCTTCGGGTTCCATGGCGGCCGCGCCTGCTGGTGATAAATGATTCCGGCGCACGATGAGGCGCCCGAAATACAGGGATGAAGAACGGGAGCGGACTCGGAGCCGGCTCCCGTTCTTTGCTTTTGGGAACGAAGGCTTTGGAAAACCCGCCCTCAGGAGAAAACCGTGAAGACCGCGAGCGCGAGGAAGAGCACAGCGCTGCCGCGGTTGAGCCAGAGCGAAAATGCGGGGCTCTGCAGCTTCTTCGCCGCAGCGCCCGCCGCCCAGGCGATGGCCGAGAAGACGACGAAGGTGGCGAGGATGAAGGTGAGGCCCTGCACGACCATCTGAAGGACCAGAGCCCAGCCCGTCGTGCCGGGTGCGACGAACTGCGGGAAGAAGGCAAGGAAGAAGATCTGCACCTTCGGGTTCGTGATGTTCATGATGAGGCCGCGGCGCCAGAGTTGCACGGGCGAGAGCTCGACGGCGCGCTCCGTGCCGACGGGATCGGCCGCGTGGGTCCATGCACCCCAGGCAAGATAAAGAAGATAGGCGGCGCCCGCGAGCTTGATCGCCATGAAGAGTGCAGGAACGGCCGCGACGACGGCTGCAAGGCCACAGGCCGCGAAGAACGTCTGCAGCACCAGACCGGTCATGAGGCCGAACACGACGGTGACGCCCGCTCGCACGCCGTAGACGGCGCTCTGCGCGAGCACAAAGAGATTGTCGGGACCGGGAGCGGCAGAAAGCAGCAGGCTCGCGCCGAGGAATGTGAGCCAGACGGAGAAGGTCATGATGAGGGCCTGTTGTGCGTTGTGCAGTGTTGTTGTGTTTTGGCGGACCGTGCGGAAATGCACGGGACAAAAAAACCCGCAGCGGGCTACGGGAAGAGGCTTGGGCCTGCCGCACTGCGGGGAAACAGCAAGCTTCATATTGCGCGAGCTTCACCGGTTGAGCCAGGAGGTAATGATGCAACACGGGAGCTCGAGAGAGAAGCGCAAGTGCTTGCTTGAATCATCATAGAACAAGCATCCGCACTCAAGCCCCTTCTTTGAACGGTTCTTGCGGCACGTCAGGAAAGGCCAACGGACGGGTTTATTACTGCAGGTCCTTCATAGTAAAATGGATTTTTCCCTTCCGATTCAGGGACCTCCGGCGAGGCCCCGTCCTCTTCCCTCCTTGTCCTCCCATCAAAGCCACCAGACGGTGCTCCAGGGCGACAGCGCCTCCTCCACGTCCGCGGCGGACGAAACCGTCTGAACGAGCGGGCGTCCCTGCGAATCGAGGGGAGGATTCTCAAGAAGCCTGATCGCCCACGGCTCGCCCTCCTCGACGATCGAGTGCCACAGCAGCACGGGGTGTCCAAGCTCGAGCGAGAACGCGACCTCGCGCAGGGTGCTCGAGCCCTCCTTTCCCGCCATCACCAGACTTCCGAGCCCGAGGGCCGCGATCGCGCGGTTGCGTGCGCGAAGGCTCTCCGCGCGCTCCTCGTCCGTGAACGAGAGTCCGTTCACCTGAGGGGCGAGCGAGATGAGCAGGCCGTATTCGGCGATGCGGCGCGCAAGGCGCGCGTTGGCGGGCGGCCAGGGCTGCGAGAGCGGCGTCCCCATGACGGCGATGGTGCGCCCGACCGTGCCCGACGGACTCCTCGCCTCGAGCGCGCCCTCGTGGGCGGCGGTGTCGATGCCTGCGGCAAGCCCCGAGACGACGACGGCCCCGCGTGCGGCAAGCTCGCGGGCGACGCGACGCGCATCGGCGCGGGCTGAGTCGGACGCATCCCTCGAACCCACTATCGAGACGCGCAGCTGGCGCTCGGTGAGCGACAGGTCGCCTTCGTGCACGAGCACGGCGGGATGCTCCTCAAGGGCGGCAAGCTCGGGCGGATAGGAGGGATCGGAGGCGGCGACGAGCTTCGTGCCATCGGGGAGCGTCTCGTCGAGAAGACGCACGACCACTTCGCGACCCGCGCGTTCAAAGGGGCGCTTTTCAAGCGTGACGAGCATGTCAAAGGCGTCGGTGGGGATCTTGTGCATGGTTTCTCCTTGACGGATCGGGGAGCAGAACGCCGATGAAAGGCCTAGTTGGGGGCAGCTGGTCCGGAACACATGCCTGAAACGCCGTTTTTGCGGGGACGCGCGGCATTGGCCGGCCCTCGACTGTCCGTCTTCATGCAGTTCATCATAAAGGCCCCGTCCGATCAGTACCATTGGGTCTTTTGCCAAACGGGTTTACCCACTCGGGGAAAGCCCCATCAACACTACCACTCAGAGGGTATACCTGACCACGTTTCCCCCTATCATCAAATGCACCCGCATTCTGCGCAAGCTCCTCGCGCCGACATCATTCCACCCGCCGCCCGCCCATTTAAATAAGGGATCTAACCTACCTCTATATGGGTATTTCAACCTATTGAAAGCGGCACTTTTTTCCTCTTCTTCCCTCTCTCAGTGCGCTTTATTGCAAACGTTTGCGTTACGGCAAATTTCAGGGCGTCTTAACATGGGACTCTCCTCTATATTTAGGGCTGGAAAAAAAGCCGGACCTGTTGTCCGGCACACAATTTCCCGAATGCCCGCTAGGAGAGGTCCGAAGAAGACCGGCGGGGGTTCGGAAGACTTGAGATAGGAGAACTTTCCATGAAGAAGATTCTGGTTGCCACTGCTGTCGCCGCCGCCTTCGGCGTTTCCGGCGTTCAGGCTGCCGAAGACATCACCGTCGACGTCGCCGTGATCGGCGCGGGAGGCGCAGGCCTTTCCGCCGCAGTGGAAGCCGCCAACCTCGGCGCCAAGGTCGTCGTCGTTGAAAAGATGGGCATGCCCGGCGGCAACACGATTCGCGCCGCTGGCGGTCTCAATGCTGCCGGCACGGCCCTGCAGCAGGCCAAGGGCACGAAGGACTCCGTTGAAATCGCCTACTTCGACACGATGAAGGGCGGTCACTGGAAGAACGATCCCGAACTCGTTCGCACGCTTGTTTCCGGCGCTGCCGGCTCCGTCGAATGGCTCCTCGCCCTCGGCGGCGACCTGCGCGACGTCGGCCTGATGGCCGGCGCCTCCCAGCCCCGCACGCACCGCCCGACCGGCGGCGCCCTCGTCGGTCCTGAAGTCGTCAAGACCCTCTACAATGCCGCCAAGGCCCGCCAGATCGACATGCGCATGAACACGCAGGCCACGAAGATCCTCATGAAGGACGGCAAGGTCACGGGCATCCAGGTCACGAACAAGAAGGACGGCACCTACACGATCCACGCCAAGGCCGTCGTTGACGCCGCCGGCGGCTTCGGTGCCAACAACGACCTCGTCTCCAAGTACGTGCCCCGCCTGAAGGGCTTCGCCACGACGAACCATCCGGGCGCCACGGGCGACGGCCTCGTCCTCGCTGAAAAGGCCGGTGCCCAGCTCATCGACATGACCGAAATCCAGACGCACCCGACCGTGGTGCCGAAAGTCGGCGAAATGATCACCGAAGCCGTTCGCGGCAACGGCGCCATCCTCATCAACAAGGACGGCAAGCGCTTCTTCAACGAGCTCAACACCCGCGACGCGGTCTCCGCCGCCATCCTCAAGCAGAAGGACGGCGTGGCCTACCTCTTCTTCGACTCCGACATGCAGAAGTCCCTGAAGGCCACGAACAAGTACATCAAGCAGTCCTACTGCGTCTCCGGCGCCACGATTGAAGAAGTCGCCGGCAAGATGGGCGTTCCCGCCGCCGAACTCCAGGCCTCCATCGACGCCTGGAAGAAGGGCAAGGCTGCCGGCAAGGACGCCTTCGGCCGCGCCGACATGCCGCGCAACCTCGATCAGGCTCCGTTCTACGCCATCATGGTCAC
This sequence comes from Sutterella sp. KLE1602, assembly GCF_001578585.1. NCBI lineage: Bacteria > Pseudomonadati > Pseudomonadota > Betaproteobacteria > Burkholderiales > Sutterellaceae > Sutterella > Sutterella sp. KLE1602. Next base: position 3,826 of record NZ_KQ968555.1, on the reverse strand, counting down.
GCCGGCCGTCCACCACACCATGGGTGGCATCAAGATCGACTCCAAGACCCAGGTCTACAACACCAAGGGCCAGGTCGTTCCGGGCCTCTTCGCTGCGGGTGAAATCACCGGCGGCGTCCACGGCGGCAACCGCCTCGGCGGTAACGCCCAGGCCGACATCGTGACCTTCGGCCGCATCGCCGGCCAGCAGTCCTACATCTACGCGATGCAGGCCGCTGCCGCCGACAAGGCCAAGAAGTAATCGGACTCAAGCCGATGACTGAAGGCGCCGTCCTCAGGGACGGCGTCCTGCAGGCCTCCAAGAACTCCCGTCTGCCCTGCAGGCGGGAGTTCTTTCGTTTTTCCCTTCTCAAAACGCCTGCCGCCCCGATGTGTCACGGCGTTTCGCGCTCCAATCCGCACCCGGGTTTTCCCTAAGCCTCAGTCAATACAACAAACGCACCAAAGGCACGGCGCACGCACGCCGGCCAAAAAGGCAGCAACATGCCCAGACACCTTCTCGCCCTCGCGCTCGGCGTGTGTGCGGGCGTCGCCGTCATGGTGGTCGCCGCCCGCGGCATCGCGCTCTCGCGCATGCTCTACCTCCTGGCGGGTCTGATCTTCGCGGGAAACCTCTTCGCGGCCCTCGCCTTCGACTACTGGTCGATGCTCGCCGCACGATTCATCGCGGGCCTTCCGCACGGCGCCTACTTCGGCGTGGGCGCCATCGTGGCGATCAGTCTCGCGGCGCCCGGCCAGGCCTCGCGAGACGTCTGCCTGATGGTCACGGGCATGACGATCGCCAACCTCGTCGGCGTGCCGCTCGGCAGCTTCCTCGCGTGGTCGCTCTCGTGGCGCGCCACCTTCGCCGTCGTGGCCTGTGCGGCGCTCCTCCTCATTCTGGCGCTCAGGCTCTGGATGCCCCATGTGCCCGCCCTGCCCAACAAGGGCTTCAGAGCCCAGTTCCGCTTTCTCGGACACCTGACGCCCTGGCTCGTGCTCGGCGCCATCGGCCTCGGCAACGGCGGCTTCTTCGCCTGCTACAGCTACGTCAATCCCATCATGGAGACGGTCGCGAGCGTGCCCACCTCGCTCATGAGCGCCGTCATCGCGCTCGCGGGCTTCGGCATGAACGCCCTCATCTGGCCCTCGCCCGAACAGTATCAGGAGGCCATCAGGAAGGTCGACTTCTCGTTTGCCGCCGACAACTTCTACCGTGACGAAACGCATCACGACATGGACATCGTGTTGCCCGCCGCCCTCAACTTCGAGCGCTACGCGCCCTTCGGCGTGCACGGCCGCAAGGTGAGCGTGCACCGTCCCGTGAAGCCTCAGGGCGAAGTCTGGGAGGACTGGAAGATCGCCTGCACGATCGGCGCCACCGTCTGCGACCCCGAGACCTTCTTCCACGGCGATCCCGTCAAGGCCTGCGACTCGATCCTCAAGGACTGGGGCGTCACGTATGAAAAGCAGCAGGGCGTGCTTCCGAACCTGCAGACCGTGGAGTTCTTCCCGCCGCAGACGACCGGCAAGCACGAGAAGGCGCTTCTGCGCTTCGACGGCAAGCCCGGCTTCAGGACGCCGTCGGGCAAGATCGAGCTCGTCGCGAGCCTTCAGGCCAAGCACGGCTTCCCCGGCCTGCCCGTCTACGTCGAGCCGCCCAAGCCCACGGCCGAATATCCGTTCAAGCTCCTCAACGGCACGAGGCGCCCGTACATCACGCACTCGAAGACCCGTAGCGACCAGCCCTACCTGCTTGAGCTCGAACCCGAGAGCACGATCAACATGCACCCGAAGGACGCCGAAAAGCTCGGCATCAAGGAAGGCGACGGCGTCTGGCTCGTCTCGCCCTACTGCGACCACAAGGTGCGTGCCAAGGTCCGCGTGACGATCCTCTGCCAGCCCGGCCTCATCGACGCCCAGTACGGCTGGCGCGGCGATCAGGAAACGCAGCCGCTCATTCCGCGCAAGAACTGGGACCCGATCTCAGGCTACCCGTGCTGCAATGACGTCTGCATCCGCGTTGAAAAGGCATAAAGGAGGTTCACCATGTCCCGTTACGGCATCATCGTCAACGTCGACCGCTGCGCCGGGTGCTTTGCCTGCGCGGTCGCCTGCAAGGAAGAAAACCAGGTCGCTCCCGGCATCTTCTGGGAAAAGATCAAGCGCGACGAAAACGTCCGCGACAACGTCATCAACTGGTTCCGCATGAGCTGCATGCACTGCGACGATCCGGCCTGCATGAAGGTCTGCCCGATGAAGGCGATCCACAAGGGCCCGCACGGCGAAGTGCTCGTCGACCAGCAGAAGTGCATCGGCTGCAAGATGTGCGCCAATGCCTGCCCGTACGACGTTCCCGTCTTCAACACCGAAGGCAGGACCAGCTACTTCGGCGACAAGCAGCCGCTCGTCGTGCGTCCGGCCAAGCCTCACACCGAGCGCACGCCGGGCAAGGCCGAGCACTGCACGCTGTGCGTGCACCGCACCGAGCGCGGCCTGCTACCGGCCTGCGTCGAGGCCTGCGGCATCCACGCCATGACGCTCGTCGACTACGACAACCCGACGCCCGAAACCGCAAAACTCATCGAGGCCGCCCGCCCGATGAACGAAGCTACGGGCACGCATCCGAAGATCCGCTACATCGCAAGGCACATGGATGCCGCGAAGATGGCGGTGAAGCTCGGCTAGCCGCCGGCTGACTATCGGTCCTAAGGGGCCGCGGCCTTCATGGGAAGGACGCGGCCCTTCCTTTTTCCCGCCCATCGTCCTTCGGCTTGTCCTTCGATTCGTTCTCCCGCCGCGCCCTCCCGAAGGCGGAAAAAAAGAAAAAGCCTTTTCGGAATGTGACGCAGGGGATGGCGGCGAAGGCCGGCTTTCTATAATTGCATGATCATCGAATCACTTCCGGAGACCACGAGATGGCTGCTTTTGAGATTACGGGTGGAATCGATCCGCTCCTTGCGGTGACGCTTGAGAAGGGCGAGGCGATTCTCGCCGAGTCGAACGCCATGGTCGCCATGGACACGGCGCTCTCCCTCAAGGGAAAGACCCGCGGCGGCCTCATGGGCTCGATCGCACGCAAGTTCATGAACGACGAGACGTTCTTCCAGCAGAGGATCGAGGCGGACGACCAGGCGGGCACGGTGCTCCTCGCGCCGAACCTTCCCGGCGACGTGCGCATCCTCGACGTGGGTCCTGCGCAGTACCTGCTCTCGGACGGCGCCTTTCTCGCCTGCACCGAGGGCGTCGAACTCTCGACGAAGTCCCAGGGAATCGGCCGCGCGCTGCTCGGCGACTCCGGCGGCTTCTTCGTGATGAGCACCGAGGGCAGCGGCCGCATCGCCGTCTCGGGCTTCGGCTCCATCCGCGAGCTCGACGTCACGCCCGAGCGCCCGATCACGGTCGACAACGGCCACCTCGTCGCCTGGAACGCACGCCTGAGCTACGACCTGAGCATCAACACGGGCAAGAGCGGCTTCCTCGGCAAGCTCGTCAACAGCCAGACGACGGGCGAAGGCGTCGTGCTCAAGTTCCGCGGCACGGGCAAGGTCCTCGTCTGCTCGCGCAACAAGGGCGGCTTCCTCGACTGGATCCTCGGCAACATGCCCGCGCAGAAGACCGTCGAAAACTGACGCAGCCAAGGCACCCGACATGAACGCGAAAGGGCGCCCTGACCATTCGGACGGGCGCCCTTTCTGCGTCTTCGGCTCTCAGGATTTTTCCCTGCACCGAAATCCGCCTCCGGCACGTTGCGTCTTTGCCTGAATACGCCTTTCCTGCAGGGAATGAGAAGCGAATGCGCAAAATGACGGCGTTTTTCACAGAAACAGCCGCAGGAAGCCTCCGA
>NZ_KQ968554.1:1292-27778 GCF_001578585.1 Sutterella sp. KLE1602 | reverse complement strand
AATCCTCTGTCTTCAGACAGGGGAGCTTCAATTGAGAGCACTGCTGTACATGTGGTTGCTGGTCTTGTTGAGCTGCGAGAAGGCGTCGAGCTGCCTGAGGCCTTCCGCAATCTGCTCGAACTCATGAGCCGACTCGATTTCGGAGAGCGGCATTTCGGCCATGCGGGAGAGCGTGCCGTAGAGTGCGCCCGCATACTTTCTGCAGGAGACGGGCTGCAGCCTGCCTGATCGAAGCATGTATTCGAGAAACTGCATGGCGCCGAAGGACCTTGTGGTGAAGGAGATGGTGCCGGAAAGTATAGCAGCCTGCAGCGGAGCCGCAGGACGACCTCCCTCTCTCAGGCGAGCGGCTTGATGAGGTCGCGAACCCCGTTGAGGATTTCGTCGAGGATGCTGCCGTCCTCGTCGGACCTGCGTTCGATCGCCTTCTTTCTGGCGCGGCGCTCGGCGCGGCATGCCTTGCAGCGCGCGGGCAGCCTGTAGCCGAGGTTTCGCAGATGTTCAGCCTCGCCCTTCGTAATGCGAAAGAGCGACCCGCAGTCAACGCACGTGCGTTCGTACGCGGTGTCGGAAGGCTTGTCTTCGCTTGCTGCGGTCTCGGGCCCGGACGCCTTCGGCTCTGTCTTCGGAGCGGAAAGTGCGGGAGTGCCTGCGGCGCGGACCGTCGTTCTGGCGAGCACGCGCTCGGCGATCGAAATGCAGGCGCTGCAGACGCCGTTCCTGCCGTCGGTCTCGTCGTGCGGCCTGCCGCAGACGACGCAGGCGGGGCGTGCGGGAGGCAGGATCTTCCTGCCCGTCTTCGGATAGATCTCGTTGGCAAGCGGGTCGTCCGCGAGAAGCGTGCCGTCGAGAAGACGCTCGCGATAGGCGTTGAGGCGGAGGATCCATCCCGCAACGCCAAGGCGGTCGGCCTCGGCATGGAGGCTCCCTCTGCTGTCGAAGGTTCTTCCGAACGCCGACTTCAGGTCGTCGGGCAGATGGCTCCAGATGCGGGCCCTGCGGCAAAGCGTGAGCGGCTCGCCCCGGTGGAAGCCGGGATAGTCGAGAAGGAACGGATCCGAGGAGATCCTCCGTGCGCCGAGCCTGTACTTTCCGCTCTCGTCGAGGTCCTCGTCAGGCATGAGGAGCATGAAGATCAGGGCCGCGACGGCATGGTTTTCGCTGCTCTTCGAGCGCAGGAACGTGCTGAAGTCGCGTCCGCGGATTTCGGGCGCCGTGTACATCTCATGTCCGACGGGACAGGGAAGGTTGGCGACCTGAACGCTGTCGCAGTCGACGAGATACGCTTCGTCGGGCGAGACGATCCTGATGTTGCTGAGGTTGACGTCGCCCACGAGCACGTTGAGCCTGTGCAGGCTCCCGATCGTCTTGAGGATCGTGACGGCGAGCTGCACGAGGTCGGCGCGGCTCCAGCCCGCAAAGCATTTGTCGAGCGGTCCCTCGAGTCCGAAGCCCTTCGCTTCGGGCATCAGGCAGCCCGCGAAGAAGCCGTTGGAAAAGAGCATGCGCTGCGGCGCGCACACGCCCTTGAGGCGGATCGGACGCGAGGCGAGAAGGCGGACCTTCGCCTCCCGGCGGGTCGTGCACTTGTCGGCATGGTAGATCTTGGCGACCATGCCGTTGCCTGCGTCGTAGACGATGCCTTCGCCGCCCTCGCCGGTGCGGCCTGCGGAGACGGTGCGCGGGACCGACCTTCCTGCGGGCGGAACCGCCTCGGACGAGACGAGATGGGCGCGGATCATTGGTACGGACTGACGGGAAAAATCGTTCATATTCGGCGGAAACATAAGCTCCTGAGTCTGCGGGTGGTTGAGAAAGCCGAGGTCGCCGCGGGAGAGCAGGCGAAGCACGTGCACCGGATGAAAGTGCATGAACTCGTCCTGATTGCGGCTGTAGAGGCCGGCGGCGAGCCTTCTGTCCTGGGTGATGAGAAGAAGCTTGTGCTCGGCGCGCTGCTCGTCAAAGATCTTCGCGAAGACGGGGTCGGCAAAAACGTTTTCCTGCGAGCCCGGACAGTCGATCTCGCGCAGGACGTCAAGCTTGTCCAGAGCGTCGTAGGCGGCCAGACCGCGCATGGCAAGCTGGCGCGTCTGCTCCTTCGGGGAGGAAAGATTCTTCTCAAGCTCTCTTCGCACCTCCTTCGGACAGTGGATGCTCACGCCTGCGTCCCTTAAGGCTGCGGCGCTTCGGGTGAAGAACGGCTCGCACCCGGAGGACATGAAGGAGCATGTATCGACGAAGATCCTCCAGCCTTCGTCAAGGTAGGACTGGAGTTCAACGGGCTTGAGTTCGGTGGTGGTCGTGCTGAGGCTCTGCATGGTCATGGCTTTTTTCTCGGGTTGGAAGGATTTGTTGTCCGCCGCAGAAGGCGGAGCCTTTGCGGCGGGATGCATGTTCCTTGTGAAGGCGCATGGGACGGAGCCGGAATTTCGCAAATTTGCCTTTTCCCGGCCTCGTCTTACCAGAGGCGCATGGGAGGCGCGGGCATGGTGCCGTCGGCGTGCATGAGGCCCCGCTCCTTGATGAAGCCTCTCTCCGACATGGAAAGATGGGGACTGCATCTGTGGGGCTTTCGCTGCGGGCGGTAGCCTTCGCAGCGATAGGTCGTGATGAGGGTCTGGGTCGACGAGACGACAACAAGACCGCCGCGGCGCTCAAGCGTTTCGAGCGACCTGCGCATGTCCTGAAGAAGCGCGAGAAGCTTCCTGCAGTCGGCGGCGTCAACTTCCTCGCCGAGGCCGAGCCTGGCGGCTTCAGACAGAAGGTAGCTGCGGACGTGTTCGATGGCGGCGCCGGAGGTGATTTTGGCGATGTGGTGCGAGCGGCTCATGATGTCCTCCTTTGTGAGCGGTTGTCTGGCAAGTCTCACTTTAAGATCGGAGGCAGGTGCTCGGAGAAAGCGCAAATTTGCGGTTGCAGGTGCGGGCGGGGCGTTCGATCTGAGGACATCAGGCCGCAAATTTGCGGTTTCGGAGCCGATCTCCCCGTGATTTAACATGAGGGCATGAACAACCCGTCATGAGGAGACCAACCATGAACTGCACGCCGCATTGTTTTTCCGGAAGAACCAGGCATTTTTCCGATCGCTGCCGTCAGCGGCGCATCGAGGACTTCGAGGTGGATCTCGCGCTTTTGTTCGGCGTGTCGAAGGAAGACCGCAACGAGCTCGGCAAAAAGAGCTGCGCGACATTCGGGCGACTCAACATTTCAAGATCAGGCGCTTCCTTTGCCCGAAGACGAAGTCCCTGCGCGCCTTTACGCAGGTTTTCGGGTTTTGCCTCGTGACATCATGTTCCTGTCGTTCTAGACTCGGGATGTTGTGCCGCTCAGGCGGCACCGCCCCACAAGACCAAAGAGGAGAACATGATGAAGTCCTTCAAGCTTCTGGCATCGATCGCGGCCATTTCCGCGGTCTTCGGCTGTGCGTCCACTGCCCCGTCCATGACGGACGGCACATACACGGGCGTCGGGCAGGGCAGGAACGGCGAGCTGACCGTCGAGGTCAAGGTTGACGCAGGAAAGCTTTCCGCCGTTCGCGTTGTGAAGCATGTCGAGACGGTCGGCATTTCGGACGCGGCCGTCAAGCAGATGCCTGCGCGCATCGTCGACGCCCAGAGCCTCAAGGTTGACGCCGTCTCCGGCGCCACGCTCACGAGCGAGGGCATCCGCACCGCCGTGGCCGACGCCATCAGGAAGGCGGGCGGCGATCCCGCCGCGTTCGCGACGGCTGTCGTGACGAAGAAGGCTGCCGCCAGACTCATCAAGGAAAAGGCCGACGTGGTCGTGGTCGGTGCGGGCGGCGCGGGCATCTCCGCCGCCGTTCGTGCCGAAACGCTCGGCGCCAAGGTGATCCTCATTGAAAAGATGCCGGTGATTGGTGGCGCTACGGCGCTCAACGCGGGCACGCTGATCGCCACGGGCTCCCGCTTCCAGCGCGAGGCCATGCACGAGACGAAGGACTCGCCCGAGCTTGCCACGAAGGACATCTTCCGCGTCGGCAAGAACCGCAATGATCCGGTTCTTGTCAAGCAGGTGACCGAACGCGTGGGCGGCGTCGTGGACTGGCTCGTCTACGACCTGAAGATCCCGTACGGTCCCGCGGCAACGCAGTATCCCGACCATTCGGCCAACCGCCAGCTCGGCGTTCAGGGCCGATCGGTCAACTACCTAAACCTGATGAAGGGAAAGTTCCTCGACATGGGCGGAAAGCTCATGCTTGAGACGCGCGCCGAAGAGCTTCTTCGTGACGACGCGGGCCGCGTCGTGGGCGTGCGCGCCAAGGATGCGCAGGGCAACACCGTCGAGCTGACGTCCAAGTCCGTGATTCTCGCCTCGGGCGGCTACGGCGCAGTGAAGAGCATGCTCCCGAAGGAGATGAGCAACTACGTCTTCTACGGCCTTGACAGCGAAACGGGCGACGGCTACAGGATGGCCACGGCGATCGGCGCCGACACGATCAACATGGACCTCGTCAAGATGTACCCGCAGGGCGTCGAGACGGTGCCGGGCCATGGTCTTGCGGCCACCGCGAGCTCGACCGACACGATGAAGAAGTCGGGCGCCATCTACGTCAACCGCGACGGCCGTCGCTATGTGAACGAGCGCGCCTCCCTGGGCGAACTCACCGACACGACGGTGGCTCAGCCCGGCCACATCGCCTACATCGTGATGGATGCGAAGGCCTGGAAGGAATACGTTGCGAAGTCGCTTGAGGACAAGCTCGTTCCCGACGAAGCTGCGCTCATGAAGTGGACGAAGATCGTCAACAACGGCCGTCCCGTCATGGCCGTTGCGGACACGCTCTCCGAAGCTGCGGGCGTGATGGGCGTCGACGCCAAGGGGCTAGAGGCTACGGTGCGCGACTGGAACAGGATGGTTAAGCAGGGCAAGGACACCGCCTTCGGCCGTCAGATCACGGGCGGCATCGGTGAAGGTCCGTACTACATCGTCGAGCAGAAGGTCCGCTATCAGACGACGCTCGGCGGCCTGCGTGCGGGCGAAGGCCTGCGCATCCTTGACAAGAGCGGCAAGCCGATTCCGGGTCTCTTCGGTGCTGGCTGCGTCGTGGGCGGCGCCAACGGCGCGGACTCCATGACCGCCATGATGAACTCCTGGGCCATAGTCTCGGGCGTCATCGCGGCTGAAACGGCCGTCGGCAAGTAAGTCGTGAAGGAGCCGCCCGTGCGTCGGGCGGCATCATGAAGGCCATGAGGGCCGTTCATCCTGTTCGGATGAGCGGCCCGCGGTGTTTTCGGCGGATGCACAAAGGCCGCGACGGGAAACCAGAAATCGTCGCGGCCTTTGGGAAGTGGTGGATTCGAGCCTTGTTATTCGGCGGCGGCAGCCTTGGCGGGCGTCTTGCAGGCCGCTTCCATGCGGTCGAAGAAGGAGGCCTTTTCGTCGTCGTCACGCCAGTTCTGGAACACGGTGGCGAGCATCGGGCCGGCCACGTTGTGCCAAAGGGCGGCGATGGCGGCGGGGAGTGCGGTCATCGGATTGGCTGCGAAGTGAACGGAGGCGAGGGCGACGCCGAGGCCCGAGTTCTGCATGCCGACCTCGAAGGCCATGCACTTGCATTTGGCGAGGTTCATGCCGGACCACTTGGCGACGAGGAAGCCGAAGAGCATGCCGAGGGCGTTGTGCAGGACGACTGCGACGAAGACCAGAAGGCCGGTGTTCATCAGCTGCTGACGGGACGCGGCGGTGACGGCAGCGGCGATCAGCACGATGGCGAGGACCGAGACGAGCGGCAGGGCGGCGACGGCAGTGTCGATGCGGGCGCCGAGGAGCTTGTGGACGAACACGCCGGCGGCGATCGGAAGAAGGATGATCTGGACGATCGACATGAACATCGCGGTCGGATCGATCGCAAGCCACTGGCTGGCGAAGAGATACATCAGCGCGGGCGTCATGACGGGGGCGAGGAGCGTCGTGCAGGACGTGATGGTGACCGAGAGGGCGACGTCGCCGCGGGCAAGGAAGGTCACGACGTTGGACGCCGTGCCGCCCGGACAGCAACCCAGAAGCATCAGGCCGACGGCGACGTCGGGCGGCAGATCCAGCGCATAGCAGAGCAGGAACGCGCCACCGGGCATGATCGTGAACTGGGCGAGGATGCCGAGGAAGACGTCGCGGGGACGGCGGAAGATTTCACGGAAGTCCGAGGGCGAGAGCGTGAGGCCCATGCCGAACATCACCACGCCGAGCAGAGGAGCGATCCAGGGACCAATCTGCTTGAAAATCTCCGGAAAAACGAAGCCGGCAATGCCGAAAATGACGACCCAGAGGGCGAACGTCTTGTTAACGAACTGGCTCATTTTTGCGAGGACTTTCATCATGATTTGCGTCGGCTCCGACTTATTCGGTCAGGCCGCTCCATGTGGCGAAGGGGTGAAAAAAGGATTTCATGGTTTCCTTCCGGACCGCTTGCACGGTCCGGCTTCCGTGGTGATCCCGGCGCCGCGGGTGGAAAAAAGGTTGTGGGCGTCGGGATGATTCCAATTTATCCGAAGGAAAATCCGCCGTCTCTAGGGCGAATTGCCTAGGACACAGGGAAAGCGGGGGAGTAGTGACTGCACGCAAGGTGCCTCGGACGATTCTCTTAGGGAGGTTTGCCTAGATGATTCGGAATCATCGGAAGCGTGTGGAAAGTCAGGGCCTCGCACCGTTCCTGTTCCGCAAAGGCTTGGTCAGGACCACGCGGATGTCGATTTGACGCGTGTTCCGGGAAAACCCCTATTTGCCCGACTTCGCCTCTCTCCTGGGCCGGGACCGGCAGACTGCCCTGATTCGGAGGCCCGGGCCTGCGCCGCAGGCGCATCGAGGCGTTTTGGCGGGCGCAGCGGCTGCTAGAATCCTGGCATGAACGAGACCATGCCCATTTCCGCCGGCCTTCCCGCCGGCATGACGACGGACGCCTGTCTTGAGGCGCAGCTCCGCTCGGCCTTCCTCACGGGAGAGACCGACGGGGAGGAGGCCGGACTCCGGCCGGAATTCGTCATCAACGACCCCGACCGCAGGATCAAGGTCCTCACCGTGATCGAGGACGAACTCGCGCGATGCACGAGCTTCGACATCAGTGTCGCCTTCGTGACGATGAGCGGCATCGAGCCGCTTCTGCCCATCTTCGAGGAGCTGCGCGAACGAGGCGTGCCGGGACGCGTGCTGACGACGGACTATCTCGGCTTTTCGGATCCCGCCGCCATGCGTAAGCTCGCGAGCATTTCCAACATCGAGGTGAGGCTCTACAGAACCGAGGGAAACCGAGGCTTTCACACGAAGGGATACATTTTTAATTCGGGCGACGTCTGCCGCTTCCTGATCGGAAGCTCGAACCTGACGGGCACGGCGCTCGCGACGAACCGTGAGTGGAACGCAAGGCTCGTCTCGAAGCAGACGGGTGCCTTTGCAAGGGCGCTTCAGGCCGAATTCAGGGCGCTCTGGGACCATCCGCTCAGCCGTCCCCTCCATGAGGTGATCGACGCCTACGAGGCCGAGCGCAGGGCGCACATGGCGGCCCAGATCGAGGTGATGAGGCGCCTGCCGCTTCCCGTTTCGCCCGTGCGTCCCGAGCCCAACTCGATGCAGCGCGCCTTCGTCGAGAATCTTCTCAGGATCGCGGGTTCGGGCGAGCGCCGCGCGCTGCTCATTTCCGCCACGGGCACGGGCAAGACCTATGCCGCGGCCTTCGCCGTGCGTGAGCTCAAGCCCCGCAGGATGCTCTTCGTCGTGCACCGCGAGCAGATCGCGAGACAGGCGATGGCAAGCTTCAGGCGAGTCCTGGGCGAAGAAGAGCTCACCTTCGGGCTTCTCGGCGGCGGGCAGAACGAGGCGGGCGCGGACTGCGTCTTCGCGACCATGCAGACGCTCGCGCGAGAACGCGTGCTCGGCGCGCTGGATCCGAAGGCCTTCGACGTGATCATCATCGACGAGGTGCACCGCGCGGCGGCCGAGAGCTACAGGAAGATCATGGCGCACTTCGAGCCGAAGCTCTGGTTCGGCATGACGGCAAGTCCCGACAGGCCCGACGGCGCGGACATCTACGCGCTCTTCGACCACAACATCGCCTACGAGATCCGCCTGAGCACGGCGCTCGAGGAGGACCTTCTCTGTCCGTTCCACTATTTCGGCGTGAAGGACGTTACGGTGGGCGGCATGATGCTCGAGGACCTCTCCGACTTCAGGCTTCTGACGGCCGAGGAGCGCGTCTCGAACATCCTCGACCGCGCGCAGTACTTCGGCTGGAGCGGCCCGCGCGTCAAGGGCCTTGTCTTCTGTTCGAGCACGATGGAGTGCATCGAGCTTTCGAAGCTCTTCAACGAACGCGGCCTCATGACGGTCGCGCTCACGGGCAATGATGAGCAGAGCCTGCGCGAGGAGGCGATCTACCGCCTCTTGCACGGCGTGGGCGACAACAGGCTCGACTACATCTTCACGGTCGACATCTTCGCCGAGGGCGTCGACATTCCCGAAGTCAACCAGGTCATCATGCTGCGTCCGACGCAGAGCGCGATCGTCTTCGTGCAGCAGCTCGGCCGAGGCCTTCGCAAGGCACCCGACAAGGAATTCGTGGTCATTCTCGACTTCATCGGGAACTACCAGTCGAACTTTCTGATTCCGGTGGCGCTCGCCGACGACCGCTCGTACAACAAGGACAACATGCGCCGCGCGCTCGCCGTCGATCTGAGGCAGATTCCGGGAGCCTCGAGCGTGCACTTCGATCCGATCGTGCGCAAGCGCATCTACGAGTCGATCGACCGCGCGAGCGTGAGCGACACGAAGCTCATCCGTACGAGTTACGAGCAGCTCAAGGCCAAGCTCGGCCGCATTCCGGGGCTTCTCGACTTCGACAGGTTCGGCTCGATCGATGCCGTCAAGTTCTTCGAGAAGTTCGGCTCCTACTACGCCTTTCTCGAAAAGTACGAGAAGTCCTTCACGACTAGGCTCTCGACGCGCGCCGCAGGCATGCTCGCCTTCCTGTCCGTGAAGGCGGGCGCGGGCAGGCGCGTTTCCGAGGCGATTGTCATCAGGGACCTGCTCGCGGGCAGGCCGGACCTTGAGACGGGACTTCGCGAGGGACTCGCCCGCTACGGGATCGAGCCCTCGGCCGCGCATCTCTCGAGCGTCTTCGGCTTTCTTTCGAACCGCTTCGTGAAGACCGCCGACGAAGCGAAGCAGCGCGCCGGGATGGTCTTTGTCGAGTACGACGCCGCGCTCGGATGGCGCATGGCCGCGGAACTTTGCGAGGAGCTCGGCCGAAGCGCGGAGTTCCGCACGATGCTCGCGGAGCTCGCGGGCTTCATGGTCTCGCGCTACGAGGCCAGGTTCTCGAAGCGCTACGCGGGCACCGACCTCGTTCTCTACGAAAAATATACGTACGAGGACGTCTGCAGGCTGCTCAACTGGCCGACCAACATGAACGCCCAGAACATCGGCGGGTACTTCTACGAGAAGACGACGAAGACGATGCCCGTCTTCGTCAACTACCACAAGGCCGAAGGCGCGATCGCTTACGAGGACCGCTTCGTCTCGCCGTCGCACATCGTGGCGCTCTCGAAGACGAAGCGCAGGACAACGTCGGCCGACGCGGACCACATCTATAAGCGCACGCCCGAGGACAAGGACAACAGGATCCTTCTCTTCGTGCGCCGCAACAAGGAGGACAAGGGTGAGGCGAAGGCCTTCTACTTCCTCGGGGAGGTTGAGGCGCAGGGCGAGCCCGTGCCCGTGACGCTTCCCGCAACGGGCGACCGCGCCTTCGAGATCGATTACAGACTCGACGTGCCCGTGCGTTCCGACATCTACGCCTACGTGACGATGGCCGAGGATTAGAATCCGAAGGCGCGCGGCACGGCGGCACGAAGCCGACAAAAGCTCAATTCAAAACAGCAAGGAGTATGAATGAAGACGATCGAAGTGGTCGCGGCCATCATCGAGCATGAAGGCAGGATTCTCGCCACCCAGCGCGGGTACGGCGACTTCAAGGACGGGTGGGAGTTTCCCGGCGGCAAGATGGAGCCCGGCGAAACGCCCGAGGCCGCCATCGTGCGCGAGATCGAGGAGGAGCTCAAGGTGACGATTGCACCCAAGACCCTCGTGACGACGGTCGAGTGCGACTATCCGAAGTTTCACCTCACGATGCACTGCTTCCTTTCGTCCATCGTGAAGGGAGAGATCTGTCTCGTCGAACATGAGGCGGCGAAGTGGCTCTCGCCCGACGAGCTCGACAGCGTCGACTGGCTGCCTGCCGACGTGGAGGTCGTCGAGAAGCTCAAGACGCTGCTCTGACAAAGGTCTCGAAGGGAGAAGAAGGGCCCGCTTCGGTTTCGAGGCGGGCCTTTTTCGACGGCGGATGCGCCGCGTGAACATTCGTCACAAAAGAGTGCTTCGGGGAGAGGGGCTTTTTCGCTGCGCTCGAGTACGATCAGGCGTGAGCCGGTCATTTGCGACTGCCTGAAGGAGATTCTCATGACGATGTCAAATCTCCCGCATGACCGGGTTCCGGGGCCCGGCAGGATCCATGTCTTCTGCGAAGGCGAGACTGAGGTGCTCTATTTGCAGGACTTCTGCAGGCTGATCGGCCTTTCCGGAAAAAAGGCGGTCATCTCCGTCTGTCCCGTGAAGAATCCCGCACGGGCGATCGAGTGGATATGCCGGCAAGTGCCCGGCGTTTCGAAGGCGTCCGCCGCCTCTCCCGAGTGCTGGCTGGTCTTTGATCGCGACCGCCATGAAGGCTTTCACGAGGCGTTCGAGCTTGTGAAGCAGCATCCCTGCATACATCTTGCGGCCACGAAGCCGTGCTTCGAGTACTGGCTGCTTCTTCACTTCGATGATTTTCAGGATGATCTTCCTCTGGCGCAGGGTTGGTCCGTTGCGAAGCGGCAGGTGCAGGGGAAGCAGGTGGCTCCGGACAGAAGCGTCCGGATGACGATGGAGTTTCTGGAACGTGTTGCTCATCCCGAGGCCGTGCTCAAGCGCCTGAAGAAGCACATGCCCGGTTACGGCAAGAACAAGGCGGGCGTGTTCGAGCAGCTTTTCCCGTTCTTGGGAACCGCTCTGTGGCGCACGCTTGGAGGCGTGGATCCCGAGTACGGTCATGGTTCGCGACTGCCTGAACTCCTCGAGCGGCTCTGCTCTCTTGCGGGCACCACGATCGTCGATGTTGCGTGCCGCCAGGCGTTAGAACTTGCTTCGAGGTGCCTGGCGAAGGCCGGCGGTCGTTCTTCGGGCACCTGCGTTCGGCAGAAGGCCAGGCCGGCTGCACCGAAGAATCCCCGCGCGTCAGGCGTCACGAGGATGCCGCAGTGTTGCGCCTGAGGGTGTTCCGTGAAGTGAACGGTCAAATGAAAGGCGCCTTCGGAATCCATGGAATTCGCGAAGGCGCCCTGATTTTGAGTGACTTCAGAGGGGAGGCCGTCAGGCGGCCTTCTTCGGCGTCACGAGGCTCAGTGCGATGCCGACGACGAGGCCGACGGCGGCGGGAAGCATCCAGTCAAGGCCTTCGGCCGCGAACGGCATGGCGGCGAAGAAGTCGGCGAGGACCGGCAGCTTGAAGCCTGCCTGGCCGAAGCCCGCCGTGATGGCGGCGGCGCCCGTGAAGAGCATCGTCATCGGGTAGGCGAAGCGGTGCTTTTCGATGAACGGGTGCAGGAAGGCGAGGATGATGAGCACGAGCGCAAGCGGATAGATCGCGACGAGGACGGGGACCGAGAACTTCAGGATCGCGGTGAGGCCGGCGTTGGCGATGATCGTGCTCGTCACGGCGAAGACCGTGAGCCAGCCGCGGTAGCCGAGAACCGGGAACGTGTCGCGGAAGTAGTTCGAGCAGCAGGAGAGCAGGCCCACGCAGGTGTTGAGGCAGGCGATGAAGAAGATCGCGCCGAGGATGAAGAGGCCGGCGTGGCCGAACTGCTGGATCACGACGCCCGTGAGGGTCTGGGCGCCGTTTTCGCCCGTAAGGCCCGCACCGCCCGCTTCGGCGCCGATGTGCGCAAGCGCGGCATAGACCGTGATGAGCAGAAAGCCCGCGACGAAGCCCGCGAAGATCGTCTCGCGGACAACGCCCGAGTCCTTCGTGACGCCGAGCGCGCGGATGTTCATCGCGATGATGAGGCCGAAGTTGAGGGCCGCGAGCGTGTCCATCGTCTGATAGCCCTCGATGAAGCCGCGGACGAACGGCGCCGCGTCATAGGGGGCGCGCACGGCGCCGTACTCGCCGAGCGGATGCACGATGGCGGCGATGAAGAGCACCGCGATGAGCGTGAGCAGCGTGGGCGAGAGGATCTTGCCGAGGCGCTGCGTGAGCTTTTCGGGGTTGAGTGCGATCGTGAAGGCGAGCAGGAAGAAGAAGACGGAGTAGGCGGCCTGGGCGACGGCATGGGCCTCGAAGCCCATGATGGTGCCCGAGAGCGCGCCTTCACCTGCGAAGAGTGGCGCAATCGCCATCTCGAAGGACGTGCCCGCCGTACGGGGAATGGCGAGGCAGGGACCGATCGAGAGGTAGATCAGAAGCGTGAAGAGGAAGGCGAAGGCCGGGTGGACGCGGTTGCCGAGCGCCGTGAGGCCGCCCGAGCGCGCGACGGCGGCCACGCCGAGAATCGGGAAGAGCACGGCCGTGACGGCAAAGCCCGACATGGCGGGCAGGGTTGCGTCGCCCGCAAGGGCGCCGAGGAACGGCGGGAAGATCAGATTGCCCGCGCCGAAGAACATCGAGAAGAGCGTGAGGCCGATGAGGCAGCGCTCCTTGAGAGTGAAGCTTTTCATAGTGTGCTGTGATTGTGTGTCTGTCTGCGCGCGCGTCCTCTCGATCGCGCGCCTGACCGCAGCCGGCCTCTTTCGGACGGCTTTTGCGGAGATCACGAACAATAGCACAGGGCGGATGAGGCTGAAATCGGGGAAAGCGTTGAGGGGCGCGGTTTCGCCGCAGCACGAGGAGGAAGTCCCTGGAAGCAGGATGCAAAGGCGGAAGGGAGGAGAAAGCGGACAAAAGAAAAGTCCCTGCAGACTTGCATCTGCAGGGACTCAAGAATCTGGGGTGGGAAATGGGACTCGAACCCACGACAACCGGAATCACAATCCGGGACTCTACCAACTGAGCTATTCCCACCAGTCTTTTTTGTTTTCTCAAGAGCATGTCGTTCTCGAGAGACTTGAATTGTACAGGAAGTTTCGGGTTTTGCAAGGGGTGCGGATTGAAAATACCATAAACACGGTATACGGTGTTGCACGTGACTGCGGCACATTGAATTTCGTGGTTTTGTAACAAATGCGGGTAGGCGACCGTTTTGCACGCACCCGTGCGGATCCGCTGAAGGCGGCGGGCGCATGGGCTAAAATCACGGCTTTCCGTTCACCATCCCATATATAAAAGGAGAATCCATGGCCCGAGGTCCTCATCTGAGCGAACTCGCCGCCGAGTGGCAGGCGCTGGGCGCGAAGCCCCAGCACGTTCGGCGCATCTTTCTTGCCTGGGCGGGGCTTGCCCCGTGGGAGGCCAGAAAGGGCGAGAGCTTTCCGAAGGCCGTGGCCGAGGCGCTGCCCGACATCAGGGAGCGTCTTGACCGCCTCACGCATGCGCTGCCCGTTCGAAGCGCCGAGGCCGAGACCGTCAAGCTCATTCTCGGGCTTGAGGACGGCGAGTGCGTCGAGTCGGTGCTGCTGCCCAGGCAGGGACTGTGCGTCTCTACTCAGGTGGGCTGCGCCGTCGGGTGCGTCTTCTGCATGACGGGCAAGGGCGGCCTCGTGCGCCAGCTCTCGAGCGCCGAGATCGTCGCGCAGTACTGCGAGGCCAGGCGGGTGCGCAGCGACGTCAGGAAGATCGTCCTGATGGGCATGGGCGAACCGAGCCACAACCTCGACGCCGTCTGCGAGGCGGTGGAGTTCTTCGGCAACGTGTGCGGACTCGCGCACAAGGACATCGTGGTCTCGACCGTGGGCGACCACAGGCTCTTCGATCGCCTGCCCGCGCTCTCCGTGCGTCCCGCGCTCGCGCTCAGCCTCCACACCACGGACAACGCGCTGCGCAGGAAGCTCCTCACCAACTCGAAGGACATTCCCGTCGAGACCCTCCTCGAGAGAACACTCGACTACGCCGATGAGACGGGATATCCCGCCCAGATCGAGTGGACGCTGATGGCGGGCATCAACGACGCGCCCGAGCAGGTCGAGCGTCTGGCCGATCTCATCGAGGGACGCTACGCCATGGTGAACTTCATCGCCGTCAATCCCGTCGAGGGCTCGGGCTTCAGGAGGCCCGAGTCGGCCCACATGCAGGACCTCATCACGATCCTGCGCAGACGAGGTACCGTCGCGACCCTTCGCGACAGTGCGGCTCAGGACATCGAGGGCGGCTGCGGACAGCTCCGCGCACGAGTCATCGGCATCAGGAAGGAGCAGGCCTGACGGTCCGTTGCTTCGGTTTCAGAGGCCGCCTGTGGGCGGCCTTTTCTTCTCTGGGAATTGAGGATGGCATTCGCCTTTCTTCGCAGATGTTTTGCTTCGCCGGACAGGTTCTCCCGAAGGAGCCCTTCGCCTGTGTTCATGCACCGGCACCTCTGCACGGCAGGTCCCGGTGACAGGGAAAATTTCCTGTGAGTCAAGCTCTTCCTGGGTCCCTGACCTTTCCCTGTAACAGGCTTTGGCTGTTATTTTTTGTGGGATCGAATTCTTTTCTCTTGAAAGAGGGGCTGAAAACTGCGGAGTTTCTATCCAATTCTGGAGTGGCTCGGTTGTTCTGATGCACTCTGCCCGCCTGCATCAGTCCGGCGGGCGCAACTCCTGAAAACCACAAAGCCCGGACGGCTCTTGCGCTTCCGGGCTTCAGTCATTAGGCTGCTTTTGCAGATCAGATCAGATCAGATCTGTTCGTAGATCTTGGAAAGCTGTGCGAAGACGGCCTTGTCTTCTTCAGTGGCTTCGCGATAGGCTGCGTCGGAGAAGGCGACGCCTGCGATGTCGGCCGCAGTGTAGAAACGGAGTTTTTCGGTCACGCCGGAATTGCTGCCGCCGCCGATCTGGAAGCCGATCATCTTGATTTCGTTGGTGGGCGTAAGGCCGCAGGCATAGGGGACGACCACGCGTTCAAAGCCGTGGTATGCAAATTCCAGGGCCTTCTTTTCCTTGATCGCCTGTGCGATCGTGTCAACTGTCGTCATTTCAATTCTCCTTGGTCGGAAAGTTGCGTCGAATATTTCGGACATGTGCTTTAAGTATCTGCTCAATTGAGTGTAAATGACATGACTTGGCTCAAAAGATTGATATGTCGATACAAAAGAATGGGTGACGATCGGCGAAGAAGAGGTGGAAATGCAGGGTTTTCGAGGGCTTTTCGCGGGAGATGTTTTGCAGTATAAGCTGAACGGCGTGCGTGTTCCGGCCGGCACTCAGGCAGTTGAGCTGATGCTCGGTACGTCGTGCCTCAGCGGCTCGCAACCTTCCGGGCGGCGATCATCCCGTTGATGATGCAGATCGTGAGGGTGTTGGAGCCGAGGCGGACGGTGCCGTGGACGCCACCCATGCAGTGGGCTTGGGCGAAAAGCGCGTGACGCACCAAGGGCCGTCAGTCCGGGCTCTAAGACATTTTTCCAAGGTCGCGATGTAATACCTCAAGGTTCGCTCACTTTCACATGACGCTTCGAAAGGCTTCTGCTAGAGTTCAATCACGGTCTTCTGAGAGTTGACCGAAACGGAAACGCCCGGCAGGTCCGGGCTCGCCTTCAGACGAACCCGAGGGGTTCTCGTCAAAGGCGACCTTCTCCAGAACAGTCATCCGAATCCTCTTCGGCCTGATGCGGCATCCTCGGCCGCACGGACTGCTCTGATGTTTCTGCGAAACGGACGGACAACGTCCCCGTCCGACAATCCCAAAAAACTTTTTCCGCAATCAACATCCGGAGAACACAAATGAATCTCTCCCGACTTTTCGCACCCATCGCTCTCGTGTCCGCCATTGCCCTGTCCGGCATTTCCGGCAGCGCCCTCGCCGACACGACGCTTCGCATCGGCGTCACGCCCGTGCCGCACGCCGACATCGTCAACTTCATCAAGCCGACGCTTGAGAAGGAAGGCGTCAAGCTCGAGGTGGTGGAATTCAACGACTACATCCAGCCGAACCTCGCGCTCGATGCGGGCGAACTTGACGCCAACTATTTCCAGACGATTCCGTATCTGGAGGAAATGGTCAAGTCCCGCGGCCTCAACCTGCACATCCTCGTCTCCGTGCATCTCGAGCCGATGGCCCTCTACTCCAAGAAGGTGAAGAGACTCGCCGACATTCCGGCAGGCGCCAAGGTGGCCGTGCCGTCCGACCCGACGAACGAGGGGCGTGCACTCAAGGTGCTCGAGCACGCGGGCCTCATCAAGCTCAAGGACGGCGCGACACTCCTTTCCGGCATCGACGACATCGTCTCGAACCCGAAGAAGCTGAAGTTCGTCGAGCTTGAGCCCGCTCTTCTGCCGCGCGCCCTCGACGACGTGACGGCCGCCGTCATCAACGCCAATTACGCGCTCGAAGCGGGCTTCAACCCGGCGAAGAACGCCATTGCGCTGGAGGAAAAGAGTTCGCCCTTCGGCAACGTCGTCGCGATCCGCGAAGGGGACGACAAGAAGGAGGCCTTCCAGAAGCTCAAGAAGGCGATCACCTCTCCTGAAGTGAAGAAGTTCATCGAGGAGAAGTATCAGGGCGGCGTCCTTCCCGTCTTCTGAAAATTGCGTTAGTCTGAAGTGAAATGCAAGGCAAGGCCGGTCCGGGTTCGACCCGTGCCGGCCTTTGCGTCGATCTGGAGAATGATCATGACCCGTACCGACAAGCTCGTCGCCGCCCACTGGGGTGTCGCCCGCGTCCGCATGACGGACGGCCGTCCCGCGCTCGTTCCGATCGTCGAGGACATGAGGCCCTCGGAACGCATGGCCGACTATCTGGCGGGGCGTGATGGCGCCGAACGCCTTCTCGCTCCGAAGGTCCGTGAAGGCTATCTCAGGGCCTGCCGCGAGGGACGCGATCCCGCCCTGACCCGTGAGGGCCGCGGCAGGGAGGCCTTCGTCGAGGTCGAATGGGAGGAGGCGCTCGAGCTTGCCGCCCGCGCGATCGAGAGGACGTATGCGGACCACGGACCCTCGGCCGTCTGGGGCCGGTCCTACGGCTGGAAGAACACGGGCGAGGTCAACAATCCGATCGGACTCCTGAGAAGGCTGCTGATGCTCAAGGGCGGATTCGTGCAGACCTTCAACTCCTACTCCACGGCCGCCATCGCCGCCATACAGAAGGTGATCGCAGGAAGCGGAGACCCCGACGTGCCGCCTGCGGCCGAGGTGCTCGAGCATGCCGAGCGCGTCATTCTCTGGGGTGCGGATCCGGTCGTCACGAACGACATCGCCTGGACCACGACGCTGCACGACACGGCGAAGGTCTTCGAGGCGATGAGAACGAAGGAGGGACTCGAGGTCGTCGCCGTCAATCCCGTGAAGCCCGAGACGCTCGACGTCACGGGCGGGCGCTGGATCGCGCCGCTTCCCGGGACGGACGCCGCGTTCGCGCTCGGCCTCGTGCACACGCTTCTGGCGACGGGCAGGGCCGACCGTCATTTTCTCGACACCCGCACGACGGGCTTCGAAACGCTCGAGGCCTGCCTCAACGGACGTCTTGACGGCGTCGTCCGCGACGCCGCCTGGGCGGCCGGCATCTGCGGGCTCGACGAGAAGACGATCAGGGATTTCGCTGAGGAGCTTGCGGCGCACCGGACGATGATCATGCTCGGCTGGGGGCCCCAGAGGGCCCGCTACGGCGAGTCGACGGTCTGGGCCGTCTGGGCGCTCGCCGCAGCGCTCGGCCAGATCGGCGGACGAGGTACGGGCATCGGCACGCGCTACCACTACTCTTCGGGCGGCGCGGGCGCGTCGGCGGGCAGGGGCCTTCCGGGCCTTCCCGTCAACGTGGCGCCCGTCGGTCCCGTCACGCATCCCGAGCGGCTCCCGAAGCCGCTTCCCGTCGCCGCCGTTGCCGACGTGCTCCTGAATCCGGGAAAGCGCATCCGCTGCGGCGGCATCGAGCTCGAATACCCCGACATTCGCCTCGTCTTCTGGGCGGGCGGCAATCCCTTCGCGCACCATCCCGACACGGGACGCCTCGCCGCGGGCTTCAGACGGCCCGACGCCGTCATCGCCTGCGACGTCTTCGAAACGGCGACAACGAAATATGCCGACATATTGCTTCCCGCCTCGCATCCGCTGGAAAGAAGCGACATTGCGGGGATCGGCGGCTATGCCGTGCGTGGGATCGTGAGAAGCTCGCAGGTGTTCGAGCCCAAGGGAAATGTGCTTTCCGACTACGAGATCTTCAGGCGTCTTGCCGCGAAGCTCGGTCTTGAGGGCGTCTTCACGGAAGGGTTGGACGAGCAGGGCTGGCAGAGGCGCCTCTATGAGGAGGCCGTGCGCCGCGAGGCTGCGGCGGGGCTTGAGCTTCCCGACTGGGATGCGTTCGTGAAGAAGGGCATCGTGTTCTTTCCCGAGGCCGTCCCGGGGCCCACGGCGCTTGAGCGCTTTGCGGCCGATCCCGAAGGCGTGCCGCTCGCGACGGAATCGGGCAGGATCATGCTCGCGTCGAAGCGCGTCGCCGAGGCGGGGCTCGAGGACTGTCCCGGACATCCCGCCTATCTCGGCGAGCCCTCGAAGCCGGGCGAATACAGGCTCGTGAGTCCGAAGTCCGCCTGGCGGCTTCACAGCCAGCTCGACGCCGTGACGCGCAGGGCGCACAACACGGACGGGTGCGAGCCGTGCTGGATCAATGAGGACGATGCGGCGAGGCTCGGCATCTCGACGGGCGACGCCGTGAGGCTTTCGACGCCGAGAGGCTCGGTGCGCGCGGCCGCGGTCGTCACCGACAGGGTGCGCCCCGGCGTGCTCGCGCTCCATCACGGCGCATGGGCCGAGACGACGGAGGCGGGCGAGCGGGAGGACGGCGGTGTGAGGCTCGACTGCCGCCACGGCGCCGCCAACGTGCTCGTCCCCGACCTGCCCACCTCGGGCTGGAGCCGAGGCAACAACGCCGCAGCCTACGACGTGAGGCTCGAGCGCCTCTGACCGCCCGCCCGTGAGGGGGACGCGTGTTTTCAGGAGCCGTGCTAGCATCCAAACAACGGACGCGCACCCGAAGGTTCGTCGCCGGCGTTTCGCCGGCGCTGCTCGACGGCGGGCATTTCGCCCGACCCCGTCTCCGTTCGCGGCGAGCATCTCGTTGATCACGGTGATCAACGCTCTGTTCGCCGCCCGTTCGCCGCCCGGACCTCCAAGGGCCCCGGGTTCAAGTTCGGGTGCGCTTCCTTCCTTCCTTCCTTCCTTCCTTCCTCTCTCTCTCTCTCTCTCTCTCTCTCTCCTCTCCTTCAGAACCGTGCCTTTCGCGACGGCGGATTTTTGCAAAAACATGCCTTCCTGCATTTTTGCTGTCTTGCAAAAGCGTCACTTTTTGCAGAAAATCAAACTAGGTGAAATTCCCTAAGCACAAATTCATTTCTCATTAAAATCAACGACTTGGCAATAACCATGTGATTTTTTAGGTTTTTGCAATTGACGTCGGTTTTGCGAAGACATAAAGTTGTCTTGCCGCCCTTCGTGACGCGCATTGTGAAGATGCGGTCCGGGGCTTCGAACCCAGTTCAACGCACAACGACAAAGAGCCGACCTCATGATCTACACGGATCCCAAGCGCATCATCCTTTTCGACACCACGCTCCGCGACGGCGAGCAGGCCCTGCCTCAGAGCCTCTCCGCACGCGAGAAGATGCAGATCGCACTCGCCCTCGAGCAGCTCGGGGTCGACGTGATCGAGACGGGCTTTCCCGTATCCTCCCGCGGCGACTTCGAGAGCGTGCGCAGCATCGCCTCCGTTCTCAAGCGTGCGGTGCCCTGCGGCCTCTCCCGCGCCGTGGCGGGCGACATCGACGCCTGTGCCGAGGCGCTCAAGGCGGCCGAGCGATTCCGCATCCACACCTTCATTGCCACGTCCGACATTCACGTAAGGGACAAGCTGCGAAAGGACTTCGACAGGATCCTCGAGATGGGCGTTGAGGCCGTGAGGCGCGCCCGCAACTACACGGACGATGTCGAATTTTCCTGCGAGGACGCGGGCCGCACGCCGATCGACCATCTCTGCCGCATGGTGGAGGCCGCGATCGATGCGGGCGCCACGACCGTCAACATTCCCGACACCGTGGGCTACACGGTGCCCGAGGAGTTCGGCGGCATCATCACGACGCTTTTCAACCGCGTGCCCAATATCGACAGGGCGATCATTTCGGTGCACTGCCACAACGACCTCGGCATGGCCACGGCCAACTCGATCACCGCCATTCAGCACGGCGCGCGCCAGATCGAGTGCTGCATGAACGGTCTGGGCGAGCGTGCGGGCAACTGCTCGCTCGAGGAGGTCGCCATGGCGATCAAGCTGCGCGAGAAGTCGCTCGGCGGTCTCTACACGGGCATCAACCCGAAGCAGATCGCCCGCACCTCGGGCCTCGTCTCCAAAATCTGCAGCGAGCCCGTGCCCGCGCACAAGGCGATCGTGGGCTCCAACGCCTTCGCGCACTCGTCGGGCATTCATCAGGACGGCGTCCTCAAGAACCGCGAGACCTACGAGATCCTCACGCCCGAGAGCGTGGGCTTCACGGGCAACACGATGCGCATGACGGCGCGCTCGGGCCGCCACATGATCCGCGCCTCGCTCGCCAACATGGGCTACAAGGACGATGAATACGATCTAAACGAAATCTACGCGCGCTTCCTGAAGCTTGCCGACAAGAAGGGCCAGGTCTTTGACTACGACCTCGAGGCGCTCCTCTTCTGCTCCACGCTCGAAGAGGAGGAGAACACGTTCGAGCTCGATGCCCTGAGCGTGATGACGGGCGGTTCGCACTCGATCCCGACCGCCTCCGTTCGCCTGCGCGTCGGCAAGCGCACCCGCAGCGACTCCTCGATTGGCAACGGTCCCGTCGACGCGGTCTACAACTGCATCACGCGCCTCACCGGCATCCGCTGCGAACTCACGAGCTTCACGATCTCCGCCAACGGCGCAGGCATGGACGCACTCGGCCAGGTCGACGTCAACGTGAGGCACGAGGGCCGCATCTTCCACGGCATCGGCATGTCGGTCGACATTCTCGAGGCCGCCGCGCTTGCCCTGATCCACGCCAGCAACAACATCGACCGCGCGAACCGCATCCGCGAGACGCGCCGCCATGAGAAGGACGCGGACGTGCCGCAGCACCTGCCCTGATTCATCGGCATCAAGGTCAACCCCAAAACTCAACGACAGCATCAAAAGAGACAAGCATCATGCAGACACGCACGCATCACGTCGCCGTCCTCGCCGGCGACGGCATCGGCCCCGAAGTCATGGCCGAGGCGCTGAAGGTCATGGACGCAGCGGCGAAGAAATTCGGCTTCACGGTCACCCGCGACGAGCGCCTGGTCGGCGGCGCCGCCATCGACGCCTGCGGCAGGCCGCTGCCCGACGAAACCGTCGAGGCCTGCGACAGGGCCGACGCCATTCTGTTCGGCTCCGTGGGCGGCCCGAAGTGGGACGCGCTCCCGCACGAGTCCCGCCCCGAAGTGGGCGCGCTGCTCCCCCTGAGAAAGCGCTACGAACTCTTCTGCAACCTGCGTCCGGCCCGCTTCTACGAAGGCCTCGAGGGCCTCTCGCCCCTGCGCCGCGACATCGCCGAAAAAGGCTTCGACATGGTCTGTGTGCGCGAGCTCACGGGCGGCATCTACTTCGGTCGTCCGAAGGGGCGTGAAGGCGAGGGCGAGGCCGAACGTGCGTTCGACACCGAAACCTATACCCGCGCCGAAGTGAGGCGCATCGCGAAGCTCGCCTTCGAGATCGCCCGCCACCGCCGCGGCCGCGTGACGTCCGTCGACAAGGCCAACGTCCTCGCCACGTCCCGCCTCTGGCGTGAGACCGTCGAGGAGGTCGCGGCCGACAATCCCGACGTGACTCTCGAGCACATGTACGTCGACAACGCCACGATGCAGCTCCTCAAGGCGCCCTCGCAGTTCGACGTCGTGCTTTGCTCCAACATGTTCGGCGACATCCTCTCCGACGAATGCGCCATGGTGACGGGCTCGATGGGCATGCTCCCGTCGGCTTCGCTCGGCGGCTCGGGCTTCGGCCTCTACGAGCCCGCGGGCGGCTCCGCGCCCGACATCGCGGGCAAGGGCATCGCCAATCCGATCGCCCAGATCCTCTCGGCCGCCATGATGCTGCGCCATTCCCTCGGCGAATCCGAGGCCGCCGCCTGCATCGAGGCCGCCGTCGCGAAGGTCCTGAAGTCCGGCGTCATCACGGGCGACCTGGCCTCGGCCATGCCGGGCGCCACGGTCGTCGGCACCGCCGCCATGGGCGACGCCGTCGCCCGCGCCGTCGAGGAGGCCTGATCATGGGAAGGACGCTCTACGAAAAGGTCTACGACGCCCACGTCGTCAACGAGCTGTCGGGCGAACTGCCGCTCCTCTACATCGACCGCCATCTGCTCCATGAGGTCACCTCTCCGCAGGCCTTCTCGGGCCTGAGGGAGGCGGGCAGGAAGCTACGCCGTCCCGACCTGATGCTCGCGACGATGGACCACGACATCTCGACGCAGAAGGCGACGCTTGACGTCTGCAGTCCTATGGCGCGCGAGCAGGTGACGACCCTGATCCGCAACTGCCGCGAGTTCGGCGTGACGCTCTTCGGCCTGGGCCATCCCGGCCAGGGCATCGTGCACATCGTGGGTCCGCAGACGGGCTTCACGCTGCCGGGCACTACGCTCGTGTGCGGCGACAGCCACACGGCCACGCACGGCGCCTTCGGGGCACTCGCGTTCGGCATCGGCACGTCCGAGGTCGAGCACGTGATGGCGACCCAGACCCTCAAGCAGCAGCGCTTTAAGACGATGCGCATCGTCTGCGACGGCGTCCTCCCGAAGGGCGTCTACGCCAAGGACCTGATCCTCGCGATCGCCGCAAGGATCACGACCGCAGGCGGCACGGGCTATGCGATCGAATTCGCGGGCACGGGCGTCGAGGCGCTCTCGATGGAAGGACGCATGACACTCTCCAACATGGCCATCGAGGTGGGCGCCAAGGTGGGCATGATCGCTCCCGACGAGACGACGTTCGCTTATCTGAAGGGCCGTCCCTTCGCTCCGAAGGGCGAGGCCTGGGACGCCGCCGTCGAGTACTGGCGCACGCTGCGCTCGGACGACGACGCCGTCTTCGACAAGGAGGTTCACATCGACTGTTCGAGCCTTGAGCCGCACGTGACCTGGGGCACGAATCCGGGACAGGCCATGCCCGTGACGGGCAGGGTGCCCGTTCCCGCCGAAATGGCCGATCCCGTCGAGCGTGCGGGCGCCGAAGCCGCGCTCGCCTACATCGGCGTCGAGCCGGGTGCGCCCGTCACCGACGCAAAGGTGGACACGGTCTTCATCGGCTCGTGCACGAACGGACGTCTCGAGGACTTCCGCGAGGCGGCCAGAGTACTGAAGGGCCGCAGGGTGGCCGACGGCGTTCGCGCCCTGGCCGTGCCGGGCTCCATGGCCGTGCGCGCCGCGGCCGAGGCCGAGGGACTCGACCGGATCTTCATCGAGGCAGGGTTCGAATGGAGGCTTCCCGGCTGCTCGATGTGCCTTGCCATGAACGACGACCGCGCCGCCGAGGGGGCGCGCGTCGCCTCCACCTCCAACCGTAACTTCGTCGGCCGCCAGGGACGCGGCAGCCGCACCCATCTGATGAGCCCCGCATCGGCCGCCGCCGCAGCCGTTGCCGGCCACATCGCCGACGTCCGCGATTACATTTGAGGAGGCATGCAGAAATGGACAAGTTCACGACTCTGACGGGCGTTGCCGCTCCGCTCGACGCCGCCAACGTCGACACCGACCAGATCATCCCGAAGCAGTTCCTGCTTGCGGTCGACCGCAAGGGCTTCGGCGTGCATCTCTTTCACGAGCGCCGCTATCTTGACGACGCCGAGACGATCGAGAATCCCGACTTCGTGCTCAACAAGCCGGCCTACAGGAGCGCCTCGATCCTCGTCGCGCGCCGCAACTTCGGCAACGGCTCGAGTCGCGAGCACGCGCCCTGGACGCTGCTCGACTTCGGCATCCGCGCCATCATCGCGCCGTCCTTCGCCGACATCTTCAGCAACAATGCGCTCGGCAACGGGCTCGTGCTGGTGAAGCTCGCCGAGGAGGAGGTCGACGAGCTCTTCAGGATCCTCGAGGCCGATCCCGGCATGAAGGTGACGGTCGATCTCGTCACGATGACCTGCACGGCGGGCGAGAGGACCTGGCGCTTCACGCTCGATCCTTTCCGCCGCAAGTGCCTCCTCGAAGGCCTCGACGCGGTCTCGCTTACGCTCGAGCATGAGGACGACATCCGTGCAAGAGAGAAGCGCGAGCCCACCTGGCTCGTGCCTCATGTCGAGGACCTCAAGTCCTGTCCGGTCTGAGGCGCCTGCGCCTGAAAGAACGGAAGCCGCCCCGGTTCGCGTTGAATCGGGGCGGCTTCGTTTTTGTCCTTGTTCCTGGCTGGCGTTCTGGTTTTCGTCCTGAGGCGAAGCGTGCTTTTATGCGCCGGTCTTCGCCTTCGGATCCTCCCAGTGGGCGTGGACCGCGAAGAGTCCGCGCAGCCACTGCAGGGCGGGTTCGTCGGCGACGCGTTCGTGCCAGATGAGTCGGGTGTTGAAGGCGTCCCTGCCGCGGCCGCTTTCGGGATCGGGATGAATGGGAATGGCGACGATGCCGTCCCGTTCCTCGAAGAGTCTTGCCGTTTGCATGGGCATGACGGCCGTGAAGTCCGTGGCGTTGAGAAGCGAGGGGACGGCGAGGAAGTACGGGACCGTGACGGCGGTTTCCTGAAGCGCCTCGCCGAGCACGGTCGTCTCGTCCATGCAGTACACCTCAAGCCGGTTCTGGCCGCGGTTCGTGACCGAGATCTTGCGCCAGTGGCGGAGCATGTCGAGCGTGACCTCGCCCTTTTCGCGGGAGGTCTCGACCAGCGGATGTCCCTTGCGAACGCAGAGCGCGTAGCTGATCGGATAGAGGAGCAGGTCCTGAATGCCAGAGGGAGTCGAGTGTGTCTCGGGGTAAACCGCGCAGTCGAGAGTGCCGTCGGCGAGGTCGTCAAAGAGGCTGTCGGTGATTTGCCTGAAGGAGAGGGACGCCCGGGGCGCCGCCTCGAAGAACGCCTTGACGACGCCGCTCATCACGGCGCAGACGGCATTGTCGACGACGCCGATCCTGAAGGTGCGCGTGAGCGTGGCGGGATCGAAGCATGCGGGACGCTCGAGGCGGCGGAGGTTTTCGAGGAGCATCGCCACCTTCGGATAGAGCTCCGTCGCGCGCGAGGTCGGCACGAAGTCGGGCGAGGAGCGCAGAAAGAGCGGGTCGCCGAAGGTTTCGCGGAGCTTTCTGAGCGTGCGCGAGGCGGTCGAAAGGCTCAGTCCGCCTTCGGCCGCGGTGTTGCTGAGCGAGCGGGATTCGAAGAGCGAGACGAAGAAGATGAGATCCGAAACGGTCAGCGCGTCGAATTGCGAATATTCGGAAAACGGATTGGTCATGTTGCGCAAATTGCCTGCGGCAAACAGGAATGGTTGGATTGAAGGCGCATGGATAGACTTTTTTGCGTTGACCCAAGCAACGCAGGGCGCGCTCCGCGCCTGTTCTCCCATTGTTGCATAGACCGCAAAGGAAAGAAAAAATGACCTTCCAGAAATCCGCTCTCGCAACCGCCTGCGCACTTGCCGGCATGATGATCGTCTCCACGCCCGCCATGGCCATCGGCGGCGCCTCCGGTCCTCACGTCGGCTATCCGACGACCGGCAAGATCGGCGCCGTCAATCTCAACCCGTACGGCATCGCTCCGCTGACGGCCGTCATCCGCAACGGCGGCTACACCGTGACCGACGTGTCGGTCCGCATCGTGCCGAAGGAAGGCGGTCAGGAAATCGCCTACAAGGTGAGCGACACGCAGGTCCGCACGCACGGCGGCATTCCCGTCTTCGGTCTCTATCCCGACTGGCGCAACACCGTTGAGGTCTCCTATACGAAGACCTCCGAAGGCAAGTCCGAGCGCGTTGAGAAGGAAGCCTACAAGATCTACGCCGGTCCCGCCAACATCGCGACGGCAGGCTATGCGGGCGTGAAGTCCGTCTTCCCGAAGGCCAAGGTCAGGAAGATGTCCAAGGAGTTCGAGGACCGTCTCTACCTCATCAACAACATGATCGCCGCGACGCCCAACACGACGCGCGTCGTCTGGAACAACCCGATGGGCGGCGCCCTCGAATGGAACCGCTATCCGCAGAACGCCATCTACGACACGAAGGGCGAACTGCGCTGGTACATGGAGCCGTCCCGCATCTACGATCCGGACAACGTCTACAAGGCCGGCATCATGATGGGCTTCCGCCAGAACAATGACGGCGCCTTCACCTGGGGCTACGGCCAGCGCTACGTCAAGTA
>NZ_KQ968554.1:0-1192 GCF_001578585.1 Sutterella sp. KLE1602 | reverse complement strand
CTGGGGCTACGGCCAGCGCTACGTCAAGTACGACCTGATGGGCCGCGAAGTCTTCAACCGCCGCCTGCCCGACGGCTACGCTGACTTCTCGCACGCCATGGATCCGATGCAGAACGGCAACTACCTCGTGCGCGTCGCCTCGTCCGACCACGTCCGTCCCGACGGCAAGCACGTTCACACGGTCCGCGACGTGATCATCGAGGTGGATCCGAACGGTCAGGTCGTCGACGAATGGCGTCTCTGGGACATTCTCGACCCGTATCGCGATACCGTTCTCAAGGTGCTTGACCAGGGCGCCGTCTGCCTCAACATCGACGCGAGCCAGGCCGGCAAGACGCTCTCCGCCGAAGAACTCGCCAGAATGGACCAGAACGACAAGTTCGGCGACATCGTGGGCTCCGGCGCAGGCCGCAACTGGGTGCACGTCAACTCCGTCGACTATGACCCGACCGACGACTCCATCATCATCTCCTCGCGCCATCAGTCCGCTCTGATCAAGATCGGCCGCGACAAGCAGGTGAAGTGGATCATGGGCTCGCCCGAAGGCTGGAAGGGCGACTTCGCCAAGAAGGTCCTCAAGCCCGTCGACAAGAACGGCAAGCCGATCACCTGTGAAGGCTCGACCTGCGAAGGCGACTTCGACTGGTCGTGGACCCAGCACACCGGCTGGCGCGTCGACTCCAAGTCCGACAAGAACATCTTCTATCTCTCGGTCTTCGACAACGGCGACGCCCGCGGCATGGAACAGCCCGCGCTGCCCGAAATGAAGTACTCCCGCGCCGTGGTCTACAAGATCGACCAGAAGAAGATGACGGTCGAACAGGTCTGGGAATACGGCAAGGAACGCGGCCACGAATGGTACAGCCCCGTCACGTCGCTCACCGAATACCATGAGGACAAGAACTCCGTCTTCGTCTATTCGGCAACGGCAGGCGCAACCTACAACTTCAAGACCGGCGCCTTCGAGTCCGCTCCGAATCCGTACATCAATGAATTCAAGTGGGGCGACAAGGAACCGTCCGTGGAAATCCAGTTTGAAAGCACTTCCGGCTATCAGGCCATGCCTGTCGACCTGAAGAAGGCCTTCGGCGGCTGATCTCCGCAACAGTCTGCAGTGAGGAAAAGGGCGCCCCGGCAGCTTCGTGCTGCCGGGGCGCCCTTGTGTGCTCGGCATGGGCACGTTCTAACGGGT
>NZ_KQ968553.1:0-4363 GCF_001578585.1 Sutterella sp. KLE1602 | reverse complement strand
TTGAACAGGCCACGGGCGGCAACGCCACGGCCGGCGTTCTGAACGTCGCCTACGACGCCAACGCCCAGGTCACCGACGCCATCGTCCGCCACCAGCTCTCCGAGCATGCCGGCATGGGCGTCTGGGCCGACGTCTTCTACGCCAAGAACGAAGCCAAGGAAATCTACGGTGACTTCGGCTACTCCGCCGACATCTACGGTGGCGTCCTCGGCTTTGACTACACGGCTGCCTGCGGCGGCACGCTCGGCGCTGCGCTCACGGTCGGTACGGCTGACGCTGACAGCGAAGGCGGTGTTCTCTCCAACTCGCTCAGCTCCGACTTCGTCGGTCTCTCCGTCTACGCCTCGAAGGACTTCTCTGGCCTCAACGTCAAGGCTGACCTCGGCTACATCGACTTCAGCAATGACTTCACGGGTCTCGGCGACGCCTCCGACGCCACGACGATCACGTTCGGTGTTCGCGGCGACTTCACGGCCTACCAGAACGGCGCCTTCTCCGTCGTTCCGCACATGGGTCTTCGCTACACGCGCATCGACACCGATGCCGTGGCCTTCAACGACGAGCAGAACATGAACGTCCTTGAAGCCCCGATCGGCGTCAAGTTCGCGGGCACGTTCGAAGCCACCGGCTGGAAGCTCGTCCCGTCCTACGACTTCACGATCGTTCCGCAGCTCGGCGACAAGGAAGTTGAAGCCTTCGGCACGGCCGGCGACATCACGATCCTCTCCGGCGGCCTCTTCAACAACGTCCTCGGCGTTGAAGCGGTCAAGGACAACATGTCCTTCGGTCTGAACGCCTCCTACGGCTTCGGCCCGGACGATCGCGCCAACACTCAGGTCAACGCGAACTTCCGCTACAACTTCTGATGACCTGATGTTCCGGGGCCTTCGGGTCTCGGACGACAGGCTCACTTGAAGTCAAGGCTCCGCATCCTTCACGGGATGCGGGGCCTTTCTTCATCTACTTCTTCTTTCCTCCCCAAACTCAATCCCAACGGACAAGCTTCAACAACCATCTGTCCGCATTGGAAGAACTTGCTCTCCCGATCCGATCATCGCTTTTCCAATCCCTTGCTCCACCCAACACGCAGTTCTGCAAGCGTAATTGAAGGCATTCCCGAACGGAATCACACGTTCCGTTCGGGAACAACCGGCATTCAGCATCATCAGCAACGCTCATCTTTCGCCAAATAAACGAGGCCTCGATTTCCTCAAGCATCCAGTCAGCTGTAAGGTGATCTCAAAAACCAACTGTTGCACTTTCGCAACACGTCAATATTGATTGGAATACAGTGATCAATCTCAATGTACTTCCCTGCAGTTCAGTCGGATCGAATTATCTGCAAAACTTCACCCCCCCCTCAGGGTTTCCACCTAGACGCCAAAAAACCAAATCACCCAAAACTGCGTTATCGCGAATTCTTCGCACCAGCGGGAATCGCTGATACTCCCTAAACCAACTAGGAAAACAAATGAACTCCACTTTCAAAGTTGTTTTCAACAAGGCGCGCGGCGCCCTGATGGTCGTCAATGAAGTGACGTCCTCCGTGCAGGCCAAGGGCACGAAGACGGTCGTGGCCGCTGCGGTCGCGACGATGCTCGCCGGTGTTGCCGGCTCCACGATGGCTGCCGAATGGAAGGATGCTCCCGAGGGCCTCGAGGCTGCAACCAAGGCGGTCATCACCGATACCACCTGGGATAAGATCCAGAACGAAAATGCATTCGAGCTCTCGAATGGCACGCTTCCGTGGGCCAGCCTGCAAGAGGATAAGACCTTCGACAAGACCCTCTGGGTCACCGGTGCCGGCACCGGAACTCATGCCAGCGGTTTCGGCGTCTCCGGTAAAGATGTGACCTTTACGAACAAGGGCACGATCTATGTGACGTCCGGCGAAGGTGGCGTGAACTATCAGAACGACGCCATCTGGGCCGGCAAAGGTGCCACCGCCATCAATGAGGGCAAGATCGTCGCCAAGGACGCTTACGGCATGCGTGTCGGTACAGGTGACACGGCTTCCAAGATCGTCAACAACGGCTCCATCTACGTTGAATCGACGGGTGCCGGCATGGAACTCGGCGGCGCCGCCAACTCTGAAGCCGTCAACAACGGCCTCATCAGCGTGGGTGAAGTGAACACTGAAAGCAGCCAACACGTTTTCGGCCACGGCGTTCTCATCCAGGATCAGACGGGCGCCAAGTTCACGAATAACGGCACCATCACCGCAGGCAAGGGCGCTACCGCCATTGAGGTCAAGGGCGATGTCAACAACACGGCGCTCAACTTCGGCGCCAAGTCCGATGTCAACGGCCTCGTTCATCTCGCCGCTGGCACGACCACCCTTACGTTCGACGCCACCGTCGACACGATGAAGATCAAGACCGAGCAGCAGAAGGACAAGGCTACTGTCGCCGCATATCTTGTGCTGAAGAACAACGCCAACATCACGCTCGAAGACGACCAGAAGTCCACCTACGAAACCGTGACCCTTGACGACTCCCGTCTGAACGCCTCCATCTGGGGCGACGACAACACCTTCAAGACGGTTACCGTTAACGAAGGCAGCATCTTCAACATCACGAAGCTCAACTCCCGCGTCGACCTGAAGTCGGACGCCGACCTGCCTAAGGATCAGCTCCTCATCGCCCGCGACCAGAGCTTTACGTATGACCACGCCCAGATGCATGTCGCCGGCAAGGTCTTCACGGGCAACCTCAAGGTCGGCACGTTGGATCAGAAGGGTACCGTCACTCTCAAAGGCGGCGAGCACAACTTCTCCAAGCTGACCGTCGGTGCCAAGGAGAGTCGGTGAAAAGGCCGTCGTTACCGTCGGTGGCCTCCACCTTTATCACGGTGAAGGTACAGCCGGCAAGGTTGTCGTCAACGATTCCACCCTTATCAACACCGGCGCCCTCACCTTTGAACCGATTGCTGACAAGTACACTGCAGCCGGTACCCTCAAGCTCGAAAACGGTACGTTCCAGACTGCCGCCACCGACTTCATTAAGGAGAAGGCCGCTGCCGCTGCTGACGCCGAAGCCAAGCCCGAATATGAAGCCACCGGCAACGCAGCCTTCCTTTCCGGCAACGGTACGCTCAACCTGACGTCCACCGCCTTCGAATACTCGCTCGCCGACCTCGAGAAGGCTCAGAACCTCATCGACAGCAAGAATACGATCAGGATCGTCTTCGCCAACGGCACGCTTAAGCTCGGCGAAGGCGAAAAGCTTGATGCAACGTCTGTCAGCGGTCGAATCCTCGCCCCGTACACCGGCGAAGCGGACACGGACGGTTCCTTCGCCATCACGGATAGGGCCACCGTCGGTGCGATCGACTTCTCCAAGATGACGGACAAGACGGCCAAGAGTGTTGCCCTGAATAACGGCGATAACACGCTCACGCTCGCCGGCAATGGCGGCGACGTCTTCAAGAACCTCGGCGCCACGGTCGCTACTGTCGAAACGGGCAAGCTCGTCCTCGGCACGGCCGGCAACTCCGGCAACGTGAATGTTGACACGCTCAAGGCCACCGAACTCACGGTCGCCGGCGACTTCACCGCTCGCGCTGTTGAAGCCACCACGGCTAAGATCGACGGCATCCTGACCGCCAACTCCGTCAAGACCACTGACGCCACCGACGGCGCCAAGGTCACCGGCGCGCTCGTCCTCACTGGCAACGTCAAGAAGGACGTTTCCGAACTCACCGGCAAGGTCACCGTCACTGACCGCGGCGTTCTCACGACGAACCGCGCCGCCGGCCTCGCCTACGCTGCCGAGTATGCCGACGAAGACCTCTCCGTCGCCTATGTCGACCGTCAGCTCAAGCTCGCCGAAGGTGCCGTGATCAACATTGGTGAAGCTCCCGCGACCGGCGCCTTGGCCGCCGCTGCCACCACCGTCAACGTCAACGCCAACGGCATCTACGGCATTGACGCCGCCAGCTTCCTCTACACGGGCAAGCCCGCCGCTGAAGCCGACCTCTCCGTCTTCGGCAACAGCACGGCCCTCAACCTCAACGGTGGTGAAGTTGAAATCCTGAACATCACCAAGCTCGGTCAGATCGACCTCGGCGGCGCGATCACGAACACCGCCAATATCGACACCGACTCCATCTATGTTGTCGTCAACGATAAGGACGTTGATGCCGCCACCGGCGTCGTGACGCTCTCCTACAATGACGGTCTCGTCGCCGACAAGACGGTTGACGCCCGCCTGAAGGACGCCTTCACGAAGGGTGTCGGCGCCAAGGAAATGGCCATCCTGTCCGCCCTTGACACGCCCGCCTTCTTCAACGATGAGACCGGCAAGTTCACCGCTGACGGCAACAAGGCTCTTGAACAGGCCACGGGCGGCAACGCCACGGCCGG
>NZ_KQ968552.1:0-1915 GCF_001578585.1 Sutterella sp. KLE1602 | reverse complement strand
TCCTCGAGCTCTTCTTCGACGAATCTGACTGAGTGTAGATTCCACGGTTTTCAGGTTGTAGATAAGAAAACCGGGATAACCTACTTCGAGATTCGGCGCATGCGCTATGACCCGGTTCGCAAATACGAGGTTTGCCTTGGTTCTGAGCGTACAGGTGAAAAGATCGACCCTGAACACGGCGAGGTAGTTGCGTGCCGCCCGAAGCGAGGCACCAAACGCGCTCAACGAGCCGTCACAGAGGTGGCTCCATCGGTTGCTTCGGCCACGGCTCAGGCGGGTTCTGCGTCAAACAAGGCTCCTGAAGAACCCCGGGATACGAAAACTGCCGCCCCTCAACCGACGAGCATTACGACTCGAGTCAGCACTGGCGCGACCGACATTCTGTCCTTGGTCGGTAAACGGTCTGGGCTGGACGCTGCCGTTCGTGCCGCCTATCCAGACGGCGGCATTGCCGACAAGATTCTCTCGATTGCACCGCCTCTGGTGGCGACACGATTCACAACATCGATGTTTGGCAGTACGACCATGACTTGCCGTACGAGCACGGTATGTCAGAAGACGTTTGCTATGACCTGTTCGAGGCCCTTGGTTTCGATTCGACTGGCGAACAGCGCCTATTCGAACGCTTGTCAGCCATTGGCGGTGCCGATCAACAAGTGATGGCCTTCGACTCCACTACGATCTCCACGTATTCGGAAGGACTGAAGCCAATGGCTCGTCAGGGGTACAACAAGGATGACGACGGTTTGGATACGTTCAAGATGCTGTCGTTCTTCTCGCTAACTACCCAGCTTCCCGTCATGCTGGATTTGCAGCCCGGGAACATTCCTGACGTCGCGTCAGCAATCAATGCGATCAAGCGCGTCAAAACTTACGGGCTGAAAAAGTTTTAGACAATGGGTTCTTCAGCAAGGACAACGTCCGCGCCTTCGTTACAGCTCACGTTGGTTTCACCATGAGAGCCACTTTGAACGATCGCTGGATCTATCGCCTGATCGACGAAGAAACCGCTAGCGGGCGTCTCGCGCGTGAGAAATTTGCGAACCCATCAGCTGCTTGTCCGTTCGACTCCAACATTTATGTCACGTCCTTCACGGAGGCAACCGAATTAGGCCCGGTGAAAACCAGCGATCCAAAGGGCGAAAAAGTGTCGACAAAGCTTCATTACCACTACTACAAGAACAAAGGCAAAGCCGCTTTGGAAGAAGAAAACTTCGTCGGCGAACTCCATAAAATCCAGAAGAAGCTGGAAGGTGGGGTTGCAAGGGAAGATCTGGAGCCGGCCGAACAGAAGATGTGTGAGAAGTTTTTGACTGTCATTCCCAAGCGCGGCCGCGGCAAGCCAACAGTCCTGATCAAGGATGAGCCCTGCAAAGCGGAAATGTTGAATTTTGGAATCTTCGTTCTGATCTCCAATCGGCACCGTGATCCCTGGCAGGCTCTGCGACATTACCGTCGACGCAATGATATCGAAGCGTCTTACCACATGATCAAGAGCGAGCTTGATGGCGCTCGTGCCAGATGTTGGGACATAAAGCGTGTCAGAGGAAAGGAGCTATGCCGCTTAATTGCACTTAGCTACCGCTTCCATTTGCAGAGTACCCAGGAAGAAGCCGAGCGCCGTTCCAGAGACGAGGAACTGAGCAAGCTCGAACG
The DNA here is from genome assembly GCF_001578585.1 of Sutterella sp. KLE1602. Classification (NCBI taxonomy): domain Bacteria; kingdom Pseudomonadati; phylum Pseudomonadota; class Betaproteobacteria; order Burkholderiales; family Sutterellaceae; genus Sutterella; species Sutterella sp. KLE1602. The sequence continues at coordinate 259 of NZ_KQ968552.1, read as the reverse complement.
CGACAGGATGGCTGGAGTAGCGGCCTGGCTCAAGAAAACCACCCTGCGACAGTTCTTGGGTTGGTTTGATTGCATCGAGACCGTCACCGTTAGGAACAAACGTGCGAAGTATCGTTGGTCGACCGAATGCACGGCGAGGGATCACCTTGTGCTTCAAATGTTGGAGGAAAATTTGGGCTCATTCTCCGTTGAGGGTTAACGCCTAAAGGCGAGAGATCGAGTTAGGGAAGCTCTTCAAAACCCCCATCTCTGAACGATG
>NZ_KQ968551.1:0-9874 GCF_001578585.1 Sutterella sp. KLE1602 | reverse complement strand
TCAAGCCTCTGCCTTTAGGCAGGGGTTATTGACGCCTTCGTAGAAGTACGGGTTGTAGACGTGGTTGGCGTAGTACGCGCCGCGTTCGGCCACCTGCGCGCGGCAGACGTCCGCGCAGTGGTCGCGCGTGCCCGGCACCACGTGCACCTTGGCGCCGTGGGACTCGATCATCGTGATCTTCTTGGGGCTCGTGTCTTCGGGTACGTAGATCTCGCATGCGATCCCGGCGCGGGCCGCGTAGGCCGCGACGGAGTTGCCCGCGTTGCCCGAGGAGTCCTGCACGCAGGTCCTGACGCCGATCGCCAGCATGTGGCTCACGAGCGTCGCCGCGCCGCGGTCCTTGAAGGAGAGCGTGGGCATGGCGTAGTCCATCTTGAGCAGGACGCCGTTTCTGCCGTCCATCTCGATCACGGGCGTCATGCCTTCGCCCATCGTGACGGAGCGCCAGACGTCGCCGTCCACGGCCATGAAGTCGCGGTAGCGGAAGATGCTCCATTCGGAGCGGTCGATGCGGGCGGGATCCCACGCGGGTGGCGTGAAGTCGAGCTCGAAGAGGCCGCCGCAGCGGCACTTGGGTTCATGGGTGTCGGCGGCGCATGCGGCGCCGCAGGAGGTGCAGACGTAGCCGGCGTTCATGAGGCTGTCTCCCTATAAAAGAAATGCGGATCAGGCCTCGTCGAGCTCGGCCACGGCCTCGATCTCGACGAGGCAGCCGAAGTGCAGCTCGGGCACGGTGGCGACGAGGCGGCCGGGCTTGTGCGCGCCGAAGAATTCGGCGTAGACCTCGTTGATCGGGCCCCAGTACTCGCCCTTCGTGGTGAAGACGCGGCAGTAGACGACCTGGTCGCGGCGCACGCCCGCCTCCTTGAGCACGCGGTCGACGTTGTCGAGCGCAAGGCGCGCATGGTCGCGGATGTCGCCCCGGCAGACCTCGCGCGTGTCGGGATCGATCGAGAGCTGGCCCGAGACGTAGAGCATGCCCTTCGAGATGATGCCCGGCGTGTAGTGGCCCTTGTTTTCACCCTTGAACGGGGGCTGGACGAATTTCATCAGAGTCTCCTTGTCTGGTCTGTGAATGCAGAACGCCCCGGACCGCAGGTCACGCGGTTCGGGGCGAGAAACAGGTGGCGGTCAGCGCTTGCCGCGGACTTCGTCGAGGTAGGAGTAGACGGTCACCTTCGAGATGCCGAGCTTTTCGGCGACGCGGTCGATGGCGCCCTTCACGAGGAAGACGCCGCGCTGGTCCATGAAGCGGATGAGCTCGATCCTCTTTTCTCGCGTCATCGAGCCCGAGGGAATGTCGCCCGTGATGTTGTCGACGAGGTCCGTCATGATCTCCATCACGGTGCGGTTCGTGTCGACGGGACAGACGTCCTCGTTTTCCTCGTCGGGCAGGAGCGGAAGTACGCCCTTGTCGATCCCGGGGAGCATCTGAGCGAGCATGTCGATCTGGCGGGTGATGCGCGTCGTGTCGACGTTGATGCAGAACGCACCCGCAATGTGCCCGTTCTCGTCACGGATGATCGAGGAGGAGCTGCGGATGAGGCGCCCCTCGTGGCGGAAGTAGAAGTTCGGGTTGACGTCGCCCGATTCGCCCGGCGAATGGATCGCCTTCGTGATCAGATGACGGAAGCTTTCGCCCACCTGGCGGCCCGTCACCTTGTTGTTGGCGACGTAGACGACCGAATGCTGCGGATCCGACAGGTCGTGAAGAACGACTTCAACGTCTTCGCCGAAGGTCTTGGCAACAAGGTCGGCAATCGGAACGTACGGGGCGAGTATGGGCTTCATAAGTGGATATATAAAAAAATTTATTGCTTGTAAAAATTTTTCTAGCTATAATTTCCTCCCGACGGGAACCCTTGCCTGAACGCCGGCTGAAGGCCGCGTCGGGACGGTGCTGAGAACCGCTAGACCCCATCATACAGTGGCGGCTCCTCTGCGTCTATAAAAAACTATACACTTGACGGGTTCCCGTAGACTTTTATGCTGAAACTCCCGGTCCGCGCATGAAAAGGCGCGCCCGGCCGAATCCTGCTTGAGAGGATGTTTTCATATGGACGAGCTGATTTACGGCGTCTGGAAGGGACGCGCGTACGACAACCGCCGCACGATCGACGGAAAGGCGCCCGAGGGCCTTCCGCTGAGCGAATTCCTCGCCTTCAACAGCGGCAATCCCGTTGCGGGCTTTGCCGGTCCCCAGGGCTTCCTGATGTTCGACAATCGCGTGACGCTCGCGGACGTGCTGCTTTCCTATTACAAGCGCGTCAGGGAGCTCGCCTGCGGCCGCTGCACGCCGTGCCGTGCGGGCGGCGTGATGATCGTCGAGGCGCTTGAAGCCGCCTGCGAGGGCAGGGGATCCGAAGTCGACTGGGAGCGCATCCGCGACATTGCCCTTCAGATGAAGGAGACGAGCCTCTGCGGCATAGGCCTCACGACGCCCGAGCCCATTCTCGGCGCGCTCGAGCACTTTCCCGAGCTTCTCGTCAACGCGCCCGTCATGCCCGCCACCCAGCGCGACTTCATCAGCGTGGCGACGGCCCCCTGCATTGAGGCCTGTCCCGCGAAGGTGAACGTGCCGCGCTACATCGACTACATCCGCGACGGCCACCCCGAGCTCGCCACGGGCGTGTTGCTGCGCCATTATCCGCTCGTCGGCTCCTGCGGCCGCGTGTGCGTGCGCCCCTGCGAGACGGCCTGCGCGCGCAACCACGTCGACCGCCCCGTCGCGATCAAGGACCTCAAGCGCTATGCGGCCGACTACTGCGGCCAGACGATCGAGGCGCTCTTCAGGAACGAGCGCGTGGAGCCCACGCCCGTCTCGAAGCGCGTCGCCGTGATCGGCGCGGGTCCCGCCGGCATCAACTGCGCCTACCATCTGCTTCGCCGCGGCCACATGGTCGACATTTATGAAGAGCATGCGGGCGCGGGCGGCATGGCTCGCCTCGGCATTCCCGCCTACCGTCTGCCGAACTCGCTTCTCGAGACGGAGACGACCGCGATCGAGCGCATGGGCGGCCAGTACTTCTTCAACAGCCGCTTCGGGCGCGACTTCACGCTCGACTCGCTCTTCAGACGCGGCTACAACGCGGTCTTCCTCGGCGTGGGCTGCGCGCTCGGCCAGTACCTCAACCTGCCGGGCGAGGACAAGTCCGCCGACGGCTACCTCAAGGGGCTCGACTTCCTCGTCGACGTCGAGGGCCACCAGAGCCGCGGCGAGCCGATCGAGCTTGACGGCGACGTCGTGGTCGTTGGCTGCGGCAACGTCGCCATGGACTGCTGCCGCACGGCCCGCCGCCTGATGAAGGGCGGCAGGGTGACGGTCTCCTACAGGCGCACCCGCGCCTCCGCCCCCGCGGACCCCGAGGAGATCAAGGCCGCCATGGAGGAGGACATCGGATTCGAATTCCTGACGGCGCCCGTTGAGGTGATCGTCGAGGACGGCCGCGTCACGGGCATCCGCCTCGTGCGCATGGCCGAAGGCGAGCCCGACGCCTCGGGCCGCCGTTCCGTCAGGCCCGTCGAGGGGAGCGAATTCGTCGTGCCGTGCCGCTATGTGATTGCCGCCATCGGCCAGAAGCTCGACACGTCGATCTTCTGCGAGGCCGACGGCATCCGACTCACGAAGCGCGGCACCATCGAGGTCGACGAGTCGCTGCGCACTTCGCGCGAAGGCGTCTTCGCGGGCGGCGACGCCTCCTCGGGCCCGACGTCCCTCATCTGGGGCATGGCCCAGGGCCAGAACGCCGCCATGGCGATCCACGAGTACCTGATGACCGACGCACCGGGGTTCAATCCGCGCCTGCGCTTTGCGGACCTCATCAGGAAGGCCGACCTTCTCGGCAAGTGCGTGCCCGACCGTCCCGTCGTCTTCAGGCCCCGCAGGGAGATCGGCATGCTGTCCGCCGCCGAGCGCGTGGGCAACTGGGAGGAAGTCGAGCACGGACTCACCGAGTCCGACGCCCGTGAGGAGGCGAAGCGCTGCCTGCGCTGCTACCGCCTCTTCGGCGTGAAGACGCTCTTCCCGATCCCCGGCAAGAGCGCCATGGACGAACTCTGATCGCGTGAAGGAGACCCCCAGAATGCTGGCCACGATCAATCTACAGCCCGTCGAGTTCACCGAGGGCGAAACCATTCTAGAAGTCGCCCGGCGCACGGGCACCTTCATTCCGACGCTTTGCGAATTTGCGGCGCTCAATCACCGTCCGGGCACTTGCCGCATGTGCCTCGTCGAGGTCACCCGCGCCGACGGCACGAGCCGCGTGGTGACGGCCTGCGAGACCCGTCTTGTCGAGGGCGACGTCGTCGATACCTACTCGCACAAGGTCCGCCGCATGCAGAAGCTCCAGGCGGAGCTCCTCTTCTCGGACCACTGCGAGACCTGCTCGGGCTGCGCGCGCCACGGCGCCTGCGAGCTGCAGAAGGTCGCCCGCGTCGTGGGCCTTGACGTCACGCGCCTTTCGGGCCGCCTCGCAACGCGTCCCGTCGAGACGGACGCCTCGGCCAACGGCCTCGTCTTCACGCCCGACAAGTGCATCCGCTGCCTTCGCTGCATCGAGGCCTGCCGCCAGGTGCAGGGCATCGGCGTCATCAAGCTCGACCATACGGGTACCAACGCCGCGGTGAGCTTCGGTGGCCCCTGGGGCGAGTCCGAGACCTGCATCCAGTGCGGCCAGTGCGCGCTCGTATGCCCGACCGGTGCCCTGGCCGTCAAGGATCAGACCGACCGCGCGCTCGACTGGTTCGACGATCCCGCAGTCACGACCGTCGTGCAGTTCGCGCCCGCCGTGCGCGTGACGATCGGTGAGAGCATCGGCGCGCGTCCGGGCGAAAACCTGCAGGGCAGGATCGTCGCCGCGCTCAGAAAGCTCGGCGCCGATTGCGTGATGGATACGCGCTGGTCCGCCGACGTGACGATCATGGAAGAGGGAACCGAGCTGCTCGAACGCCTTCTCAGGCAGAAGGAGGAGGGGACGCTGCACGGGCATCCCGACACGATGTTCACCTCCTGCTGTCCGGGCTGGATCAACCACATCGAGAAGAACTGCCCCGACATGATCCCGCACATCTCCTCGACGAGGAGTCCGCAGGCGATCTTCGGCGCGCTCGCCAAGACCTGGCTGCCGAAGACGCTCGGCATTCCCGCGGAGCGCATTCGATCGATCTCGATCATGCCCTGCACGGCGAAGAAGGACGAGGCCGCGCGCGAGCTTCTCAAGCACGGTGGCGAACAGGACGTGGATCTCGTGCTCACGGTCCAGGAGTTTGCGGCCATGCTCGACCGTCGCGGGATCGACCTCATGAGCCTCGTGCCCGCCGAATTCGACTCGCCCTTCATGAGCGAGGGTTCGGGCGCCGCGCAGCTCTTCGCGACGACGGGCGGCGTGATGGAGGCCGCGCTCAGGACGGTTTCGGCGCTTGCGGGCGGGCCTGATCTCGGCCGTATCGCCTTCGAGCCCGTCAGGGGGCTTGCGACCTTCAAGGAGGCCGAAGTCGAGACGGAGGCCTTCGGCAAACTGAGGATCGCGGTCGTGCACGGCATGCGTGCGGCCGACGAGGTGATCAGGCTGGTGCGCGAGGGACGCTCCCCCTACCACTTCGTCGAGGTCATGGCCTGTCCCGGCGGCTGCGTGGGCGGTGGCGGAACGGTGCGCGGCATCGTCTGGCGCAGTACGCTCGACCGCAGGCAGAACGCCGTCTACAGCACCGACGCCTCGATGAAGTTGCGCACGTCGCACGAAAACGAGGACGTCGTGAGGCTCTACAGGGACTTCCTCGGCGAGCCCGGCAGTCCGCTTGCGCACGAGCTTCTGCATTGTGAATACAGGGAGCGCGAACGCCGCTCCGAAAAGCCCGACTACCGCACCATCGAGTCGGCCGTCGAGCTCGCCAGCGTTTGATTCCTGAGCAGGGCGTCCGCAGGCGCATCCGCCTGCGGGCCCGTGCATAATAAGGGACAATCCGGTAAAAAAATCCGAATTCATTTTCATCCTGAATGCTTCAGGATCAAGGAGAAGAAACCATGAAAGCACCCGTTCGCGTGACGGTGACCGGCCCCGCCGGTCAGATCGGCTATGCCACGCTCTTCCGCATCGCCTCCGGCGCCATGTTCGGCCCGGACCAGCCCGTGTTCCTCACGCTGCTCGAACGCGCCAATCCGACCTCCGCCGCCGCCCTCAAGGGCGTGATGATGGAGCTCTCCGACTGCGCCTTCCCGCTTCTGGCCGGCATGCGTGCCGTTCAGGATCCCGTCGAGGCCTTCCGCGACTGCGAGGTCGCGCTCCTCATCGGCGCCCGTCCGCGCGGTCCCGGCATGGAACGCGCCGACCTGCTAGAGGCCAACGCCGCCATCTTCCGCCAGCAGGGCCAGGCCCTCAACGTCGCCGCCAGCCGCAACGTCAAGGTGCTCGTCGTCGGCAATCCGTGCAACACCAATGCCTGGATCGCCATGAAGAACGCCCCGGATCTTGATCCGAAGTGCTTCTCCGCTATGCTCCGCCTCGACCAGAACCGCGCCATGTCGCAGCTCGCCGAAAAGACGGGCGCCCCCGTCGCCTCGATCGAGCACATGGCCGTCTGGGGCAACCATTCCCCGGCCATGGTTCCCGACATCACGTTCGCCACGGTCGAAGGCAAGGCCGCTCCGTCCCTCGTCGATGACGAATGGGTGAAGAACGACTTCATGCCGACCGTCGCCAAGCGCGGCTCCGCCATCATCGCCGCCCGCGGCGCGAGCTCCGCCGCTTCCGCCGGCAGTGCCGCCATCGACCACATCCACGACTGGTTCTGCGGCTCCGAAGGCCGCTGGGTCACGATGGGCGTTCCGTCCGACGGCTCCTACGGCGTCCCCGAAGGCATGGTCTTCGGCTTCCCCTGCATCGTGAAGGAGGACGGCTCGTACGAAATCGTCAAGGGTCTCGAACTCACCGAGGACACGAAGGCCCGCATCGCGAAGAACGTCGCCGAACTTCAGGGTGAACAGCAGGCCGTCGCCGCCTTCATCCCGAACTGATCGACGATCCGCCGCCGGCGCACGCACCTGCAGGCGCCCGTGGCGAGTTCGGTTCCGAGCCCATCGGACGCCCGCGAGGCGTACGGTGGGCTTGCTCATATCTGCAGGATCCCCGCGCAGGCCGACCACCTTCGCAGGACACGGCCCGCAGCCTTGAGGAGAGAAAATCCATGACCAACCGTCTCCGTCGAGCCGACCCCGTCGGCCGTCTGCTCACCGACCCCGAAGTCGCCACGCCCGCCTTCGTCATCGACGACGCGAAGCTCCAGGTGAACCTTGACTTCGCAAAAGAGAAGGCCGCCCGTCTCGGCGTGACCCTGCGCCCGCATCTCAAGACCCACAAGTCGATCGAGATCGCTCGCCGCCAGATGCTTTCGCCCGAAGGCCCCGCCACCGTCTCCACGCTCGCCGAGGCCCGCTACTTCGCCGAAAACGGCGTGAAGGACCTGATCTACGCCGTGGGCATCGCCCCGCAGAAGCTCGCCGACGTCGCCGCCATCCGCGAAGCTGGGTGCGATCTGAAGATCATCCTCGACAACGTCGCGGCCGCGAAGGCCGTTAGCGCCTTCTGTACCAAGCGCGGCGTCACGATCCCCGTCCTCATTGAGGTCGACTGCGACGGCCACCGCTCGGGCGTCAGGCCCGAAAGCGAACTCCTCATCGAGATCGCGCGCGCCCTCACGGACGGCGCCGAGCTCGCGGGCGTTCTCACGCATGCGGGCGCAAGCTACGACGTCGAAAACCTCGCCGTCATCCGCAGGGCCGCTGCCAATGAACGCGACGGGATCGTGACGGCCGCGAACCGCCTGAGGGAGGCGGGCTTTGAAGTGCGCATCGTCTCGATCGGCTCGACGCCCACCATGACCCATGCCGAGGATGAGACGGGCGTGACCGAAATCCGCGCGGGCGTCTATGCGCTCGGCGACCTCTTCATGATGAATCTCGGCGTCGTGCCGATGGACCGCATTGCAGGCACGGTGCTCTGCACCGTCATCGGCCACCAGCCCGAAAAGGGCCAGGTGATCGTCGACGCGGGCTGGATGGCCATGTCCCGCGACCGCGGCACCGCCCGCCAGCACTGCGACTTCGGCTACGGCCTCGTCTGCGACGTCGACGGCAGGCCGCTTCGCGGCTGCGACATCCGCATGACGGGCGCCAATCAGGAACACGGCATCATCGAGGCCGCCGCAGGCGACCGACTCAAGCCCGAGGACCTGCCCGTCGGCACGCATCTTCGCATCATGCCCAACCACGCCTGCCCGACCGCGGCGCCCTATGAAAAGCTCCTTCTCGTCAATGAGGAGGGACGCGTGACGGCCGCGCTCGATCACGTCCGCGGCTGGTAACGGCTTCTTTTCGTCATAGCAACACCGCCCGCGCAGCCTTCGGGGCGTCCGTTCTCATCGGAGCGGACGCCCTTTTGGGAGTTCTTCTTTCGCCCGCTTTCGGGCGGGATCCCGCCAGTCGGGATTTCGACCTTTTCAGGCATCGGGAAAACGCGGGCAATGTGTCGCCTTTCGGTTGCGTTGCGCCGCAAGCCCTTCGCGGACAGGCGTTTTGGAAAGTGTAAGAGTTGTAATGCACAATCGGGGATGGCACCATAAGCGGTAAGGATTTCCCGTGGTGTCGGGGCCTGCGGTCTCAACGTAGACTCGACGTACGTGCTTCGACAGGGGCCGCCCGAATGCGTGTGGCGTGTCGAACACGGTGACCATCAGTCCGGATTCCCGACCAAGATTCGGAGACCTTTTCGACATCAAGGAGAGAATCATGTCGCTGTCACGCCGTTCGGTCATGCAGAGCGCCGTTCTCGGCTCCGTCGCCGCCCTTGCGGGCGTTGCGGGTTCCGCCCAGGCCAAGATCAAGAAGCCGCTTCCCGCTCAGAAGGTGAGCGAAAAGCGCCGCGTCCTCATCCAGCCGAGCTCCCGCTACCACACGTCGGGCTACCTCGATTTTGCGGGCGAGCAGTACGAGCAGCTCTACGGCAGCTCGAAGCACGAGATTCTCTTCATCCCCTATGCCAAGGTTGCGGGCACTTACGATGGCTATGAAAAGCAGGTTCAGGACGCCTTCAAGCCCTTCGGCCACAAGATCGTCTCGATCCATCGCTTCAAGGATCCGCAGAAGGCCGTTCGTGAAGCGTCCGCCATCGCGGTGGGCGGTGGCAATACGTGGGCGCTCGTCACCCGCATGTACGAGGCCGGCATCATCGACCAGATCCGCGACCGTGTCAACGGCGGCATCCCGTACTGCGGCTGGTCCGCCGGCGGCAACGTCGCCTGCCCGACGCTGCGCACGACGAACGACATGCCGATCGCCGAACCGCCGTCCTTCAACACCTTCGGGTTCATCCCGTTCCAGACGAATCCGCACTTCATCTCCGCTGCGGGCACGTCCGGCCTCAACAACGAAACGCGCGAAGACCGTCTTGAAGAGTTCCTGTGGTACAACAAGGACGAGGAAGTCATCGGTTTGCCCGAAGGCACCGCTCTCTTCGTGACCGGCGAACATGACTGCGAAGTCATCGGTCCGAAGGACGCCGAAGCCCTTTACTGGTTCCGCCAGGCCGAGATGGGCATGAGGCTCGAGCGCATCGCGCTCGGCACGAAGTTCGACCTTCGCAAGATCGTCCCGGGCGGCAAGCTCTGAAACGCATGACGCTCTGAGTCCGAAGTCAGTGACTTCGGGAAACGCCCGCCGAGGCTCGCGCCCGGCGGGCGGTTCTTTTTGTGCGGCAGTGATGGCGATGGAGGAGAAGCCGAGGCGTTTTCCCCAGCCGCCTGGCATGACCGCTGCGACGGTCAAAGTTCCTTCAACCTGAGCGCTCGCTTCACAGAAACAGCCGCAGGAAGCCTCCGAATT
>NZ_KQ968550.1:0-11150 GCF_001578585.1 Sutterella sp. KLE1602 | reverse complement strand
TCAAGCCTCTGCCTTTAGGCAGGGGTTATTGACGATCACGTTCGGGGCGTTTCGTTTTGCGAGATTGCGTTGGCAGGCTATTTGGCAGTAACCGTGCAGCATTCCTTGTCGCTGGTTGGAGCTTCTGCCTTGGCCGAGGCAACTTCCTTCGGAGAGGCCGGCATGTCCTTCACGCGGATTGAGGCGGTGACCTCGGGCTTCGGCTGGAAAGCCGATTTGGAAGCAGTCGGAGTTGCTGTGGCGGGGGCAGCCGTTGAGGCAGGAGACTTTGGAGTGATCGGCTCAACCTTCTCGATCACCTTATGGACCAGTCGATCTTGCAGGATCTTCCGTCCCGGATGCTCAACCTTGGGAGCAGGGGACTTCGGAGCCTTCTTGGCTGCAGGCGCGGCGGTCTTGACAGGCTTCTTCCTGGCATAGATGCTCCGGTCCACCTTTTTCAGCGCATAGACGCTTCGATCCTTGCTGTCGCGAGTTGCCTGAGCCTTCTTCTTGGCCACTTCGGCCTCCGCTTTTGCCTTACGTTCGGCTTCAAGCAGACGTTCGTTTTCCAGTTCGGTGAGGCGCTTGACTTCAAGAGCCGCCGCATCAGCTTCATAGTGTTCGTTCCAGAGCACGTGGGCGGCCATGTTCTTGCGAACGGCAGCACCGCCTCGGCTTTCGCCGTAGAACTCTACTGAGGCATCACGGTTATGAACGCGGTCGAGCGTCCTTTCATGTTCAATGATGACGGGATCGGATTGGATGACGACGGGCGGATTGGAACAGCCAGCCAGTGTGAGGCCGACGCAAGCAAGAGCGGCGGCGCTAAGAGGTTTGAGCATGATGGTGAATCCTTTTGCAAAATGGATTCGTTGACTCTACGGCGGAGCTCTGTTTGGGATGTCGCGGGCGAAAGCGAAAAATGCTTTCTGTTCTGCCAGAACAAAGAAAAGCCGCCTTTCCGAAGAAAAGCGGCCAAAGGTTTTCCAGTCTACTCGTGTGTTACTTTCGATTGGCGAAAACCACTGCTCCCGCAAGTGTCAGGACAGCACTCAACTCAATCGAAAAATCAACCGAGAGGTTGATTTCGATCTCGCCCATGAGGCATAATTGTCCCAACACAATGAGGAAGCAGGCAAGCGATGGTGTAAAGCGTTTCATCGCAAGTCTCCTCTGTCGTGCAACGGCCCCAACTACCACATCGGGGCCGTTTTTCGTTTCTGAACCCCGCATGGCCGGAGATGGCTGCAGGGGCTTGGGCCTTCCGACGAAGCGACCCAACAGAGATCGGAGCGAATTGTACTGGAGGCAGAAAGGGAATGCCGTCATCTGGGGCGTAGCATCACCTCTCCAATCGCCGAAGCGACCAAGGATGGAAAGAGCGGCAGAGGACGCCCCAAACGGGACGCCCTCCTCAAGCTGTTTACACGACATTAGTCGCGTCGGACTAGCCGAGCAGCTTGAGCGCCGCGGAAACAAGTAGCGAGATTACGACCGAAGCAATCGAGAGCCGAAACCGCAAATTCAGTTCGAGTCCCTCGCGCCCGGCTTTCGCCTGTGCTACTATTTCTGCGGAGTTTGGCGAGTCTTGTTGAACGTTCATCGCCATGCCTCCTTGAAAGAGCAAAAAAGCCCTTACCGTTGGCGCGGTTTGGGCTTTTTGCATATTGACGGAGGCAACATGCACATCCGCCATGGCGACTTTCGCCGCCAATTCTTTCCGACCCAATCCGACGCTCCGTGGAGGCAGGCGAGCCGTCGACCCGACGCTCCCCGCGAAATGAATTCTACAGGACGGCTGGCGAGAGCGAATGGCTTCTATGATAAGGAGGGCGAAGAAGAGGAGGCTGAACGCGGGCGGATGTTCAGTATTCGGAACGAAAAGAGCGGCAGAGGACGCCTCAAACGGGACGTCCTCCTCAAGCTGTTTACACGACGTTAATCGCGTCGGACTAACCGAGCAGCTTGAGTGCCGCGGAAACAAGTAGCGAGATTACGACCGAAGCAATCGAGAGCCGAAACCGCAAATTCAGTTCGAGTCCCTCGCGCCCGGCTTTCGCCTGTGCTACTATTTCTGCGGAGTTTGGCGAATCTTTTTGCTGCGACATCGCCTTACCTCTCCGTAAAAGCAATAAAGCCCTTACCGTTGGCGCGGTTTGGGCTTTTTGCATATTGACGGAGGCAACATGCACATCCGCCATGGCGACTTTCGCCGCCAATTCTTTCCGACCCAATCCGACGCTCCGTGGAGGCAGGCGAGCTTTGTCTGCTCACCCCGCAGAACAAATTCTAGCGGAGCCGACCAGTCGGCGTATGTTTCAGAACCCAACTCGAACGGCCAAGGAGAACTCTTCTTGGCCACTTTTTTTTTCGAGAATCCGCCCAAAATGCACGCCAAGTGGGAAAAGCTGCTTTCTAGCGTGCCACTTGTCAACTTCGTTGACCGTAAAGTCGCGATAACTTCACTGAATTATCCGATTTGCCATGCAACGTTCTGATGCGCTTAACGAGTGGATTGCTAAACATTCAACAAGCGAAGGCTTGATTGAGGATTTGCCAAACCTTTCGCCTTCTCTCAAGAAGGAGTTGTTGCGCGAAGCCTTGGAGCTGAACATTGACATCCGCCAAAACTATGAGAATCGCGATGGTTCAGTCAAGGCCATTCGTGACCAGATAGCCTTGGTAGCGTATTGCAAAACGAAGGAGGTGTTCGGAAATGTCAGTTTGGACATTCCACTGTTGAACTCCACCAATACGCTGTCCTTCAATATCTTGGACAACTCAAGTCTTTTTGGCGTTTTCATCCCGAATATCCAAGAACGACGTTATTTCCGTAATGAGGTTCTTGCTTGCCGCAAGAATGTTGCCATTGAATACACAGGCCAAGCCTTGTATCAGTTCGATTGGGACGTCTTTCATATGCTCATCACCTTGGCGCAGGGTGACTTCAGCAAGGCTCATACCACGACTCCAAGCGAAATCCTGCATCGTTTAGGTTTAACGGCGGGAGGCGAAAATTATGTACGCCTTGAGCAAACGATGATTCGCCTTTACGAGACGGGGTTGTACATTCATCGTTTAGACGCTGATGGTCAGGATGTTGTGGTGGTGGGGCGTAAGATGGCGGCACTCTCTCCGTCACAAAGAAATTACAAGACGATGCGTCTGATCCAAAATTATTCGTGGTTCCGTGGCTTAGAAATCAGCTTTGAGTTGGATCCCCAGATTCGCTCCCTCGTCGGCCACAACGAATACGGACTGATTGACTGGGAGAGTCGGAAGAAATTACAAAAAAACGATTTGGCCAAAAAGCTACAGGCTCTGTTTTCTGGCCACGAAAACATGCAAAATCACTCGTTGGCCAAGTTAAAGGAGTGGAGCGGTCTGAGCTCTGAGTGGAAAGAATTTTCTAGGCAGCTCAAAAAGGCACTGAATGAACTCATCCGATATGACATCATTCACTCATACTGGCTTTATAAACCATCGCGTGGTGAAATCGAGAAACGCTATCTTCGGATTTGGAGGAAAAGGCCGCCAAGTGGACGAGAACCGATACCGAAAGAAAAAGGTGATTATTTTACGAAAGACATCATCATGGCCAAAAAACGTGGCGGCAAGCCTCAGTAATTTAGACGTGTGATGAGCCTCAGGGGTGCTGGATCGAACATTGAATCCTGCGCCCCTTTTTGTTGCATCCTGAGCACGACAGCTTCGTAGTTCCAACCACTTTTCTCGGTAGTGGTTCGTAGTTCCAACCACTTATCTCGGTGGGGGTTCGTAGGTCCAACCACTTATCTTCGTAGTTTCAATCACTTATCTCGTTGTGGATAACTGCGGAGAGACTACTGCCGCAGGGAATGAGAGGCGGTCTTCTTGCGCTCTATAACCATTATTTATAACCATTATTCATAACCATCTATAAACACTAAGGTTTCTATAACTTCGCACGCATGCGCATGTGCGCGCGCGAGAGAGCGCCGCGTGGAATGTCGGAGAGTTTCGCATGCCCCTAGCTTGGAGACGCTGCTCGGAACGGGCGGTGACTAATCGAACATTTTGCTCGAAAGGCATGACGGCTCTGGTGGGATTGCCTCGTTCGAAGGAAATGACGGTCTCACTGTTTGCCGGGTGACTTCTAATTCGAACTTGGAACCGATTGGAAAGATAGAAAAGTGGCCAAGGGAAGCAGGGAAGGCTTTCGCTCGAAAGCCGGCCACTTGTTGTCATAAGGGGAACTGCGAGAGCAAGGCACTGACCAGTCACACATTTTGCTCGTTCCAAAACGAGAACTTGCACCGTCATCTTTACTGACTGTGGTGTCTAATCGTACATTTTTCTCGCCTTTGGCAATGAAATTCATCACTGTGACAGGGGAAATTTGGACTATAGATTCCTTGGTGAGGCTGTTGAAATGAAGGGGCAAGTAAGACTGCTGCGGTTGCGACCACAGACAGCGGCGTAGAAAACTCTAGAGGCCATTCGGGAGAAGAAATGCTCGCTCAATCGTTGGATATGGCCTGAGAGGTCGATAGAACGCTTACACGCGCATTTGCGATGGGGTTTGATGGGTGCCTTGCAGGTCGTTCTAGAAAGGCGCTATGCGCGAATGAGCGCGTTTTGGTGACTGCTCCCCGTCCGATTTGCCAACAAATCGGGCGAGGCTTCCTGCTTCTTCAACACAGCCCGGACGATCGTTCGGGTCTTACATGTCTCCACAGGCTTCGGCTCCTGATCGAAGGCGAGATGAGTTTGAGGAGGGAACTTGGATGAAGGGTGAGCAGGCAGTGGTTGCCAACCTCTCGTGGTGTCTAATCGTTCATTTATCTCGGTGAGCAATCGTACATTTTGCTCAACGTGGTGCTTGTAGATTCGGCTGAAAAGCAAAACCTGCTTTTCAGCGTGCCAACATCGAATGAGATCTCGGGCAGGATGAGCAGATTAACTTCCCGAGGCTTTAGTGTGAACGTCGATCAAACCATCAACGCGGTCTACAACGTTGTCATCTCGCCGGTGACGCTATCGTGTTGGCTTTATCGCCATCTTCCGTTCAAGAAAAAGAAGACGGTCGAGATCCTTGACGATGCGTGTCCGAAGTTCAGCGAAATTCCGACCGAGGCAGAGACGGACAAGATCGACGCAGCGTGGCCGCCCGCGCCGCATCCGGTGGAGGCGTTGTCGGTTCACGATCTGTTTCGTGCCAATGGCAAGCTCATCCGGGACCTCTGCTACGCCACGACGCTTTCCGAAGAGGAATCCGAGAAGTTCCTTCTGCCGGTCATCACGAATCTCGCACGCATCGTGCACCTGACGCCGGCTTCCGAGTATGACCATCACCAAGGTTACGGCGGCTTGTTCACGCACAGCCTCGAAGTGGCCTACTACGCGGCCAACGATGCGAAGACGACGATCTTCGACCGTTCCGCCTCGCCCAAGGAGCTTCACCAGAACAAGCGACGCTGGATCCTGACGGCGGTGCTGACTGCGCTCACGCACGACATCGGGAAAGCCTTTACCGACATGGACATCACGGCCCCGAATGGACAGCACTGGGTGCAGGATGAGCCGATTGTCGACTGGCTTCGCAAGAACGGGATCAAGAGCTACTACATCAGTTTCCGACCGGGAAGAGAGCACAACGCCCACAAGTCCGCCTCGTTGGCCAACAGCGGGATGTTGATTCCGAAGGAGACGTTCACGTTCCTCGGCCTGACCGGGTATGGGGAACAGATGCTCAAGGAGTTCCGAAACGCGCTGCTCGAAGGGAAGGAGGGCGGTCTGATCGGAAAGATCCTCGACAACGCCGACGGTCTGAGCCGCCGTGTGGACCAATTGCGTCAGCGCAAAATCCGACCGGAATTCAAGAACGTTGCGCACCCTCAGGGCGATCAGTTGCTCAAGGCCATTCGCGTACTGATCCAGCATGCCTTTTGGACCACGAACCGAGATCGCGACAGCCGCGTCTTCAACACCAAGCAGGGCTGCTACATCGTCTGGTCGGAGGATGTGGTGGCTCAGGCGCGTGCTCAAGCCTTGGACATGGGGTTTGAGAGCTTGCCTTCGGACATGCTTAGGCTTGCGACCGTTCTGGTCGATGCTGGTGCAGCCATCCGCAACTCCGACGAGGTTTCCAACACCCATAACGTCTTCTGGCGCGTGACGCCGATAGTGTTGGGCAACATGCAGGTCGACTGCATCCGTCTGGCGGATCCGCAGCTCATTTTCGATGCGACGCCGCCTGCGGCCATTGAGGCGATTGTCGAGGGCTTGGCCGTCGACGACGTGACGAAGAAGGCTTGGATCGACCGCTGGAAGTTTCTGCCCGTGCAGCGCATTTCCCGCGAGGAGGAAGAGGCGACGGGGTACACCGAGGATTACGTCAATGCGCTTGCGCTTGAGGCTGAAGAGCACCTTCGTGAACGCGAGGAGATCGACGAGTCGATTCGACGCGAGGTCTGGGGCGACATGTTCGAGGGCGACCGACGTTATGAAGATGCGGTGGTGAGCGGCGAGGGCGATGACGTTGCGGGCTCCGGCACTCAATCCGCCGCTGACGAAGCAGGCGGCACGGATTCCGATCCCTCTTCCTCTCCCGTTTCTGAGTCGGAAGCTCAAAACGTGAATGAGAATGACGGCAGCGACGGCTTTGCCGGTGTGCTCCCTGGCGGGATGCGGGGACGCGGCAGCCACAGGGGACAGGCGAGTCAGAAGAACCTGAAGGACCAGAAGGTCCAGAGTGATCAGAGCGCCAGCAGCGGTTCGCTGGCGGGCCGCGTGCTGAATGGCCTGAGTTCCGTTTCGGAAGCAAGAGGGGGCGCAGATGGCGTTGATGCCGGCGCAGACGTTGCCACTGGTTCCGTTGCCGCTGCATCGACAGAAACGGTCAATTCCGTTTCGGATGCTGACGTTGCGAACAACGTGCTTCCGGAGAGCAAAACGGGCCGGCATGCAGCCGAGACCGGGTCAACGGCACTGGAAGGAGCTGGCGGGGCCGGCCTTCCTTACCGCGAAAGCCATCCAGGTGAAAGCGCAACATCCGATGCCGAAGTTGTTCGACCGATCCGAGAGGACGGACGGGGAGCACCGGACAGGCATGAACGAATGTCGGCTCAGAAAACGACCGTGAGCTTCGATGAGTCCGGGTTCGACATGGGCGCTCTGTTGGGCGGCTCCACGGCATCTTCCGCGAAGGACATTGAGGCTGTGCATCAACACATCGCAGGAGACCGAGGCGTTCCAGAAACGACAGGGGCTAAATCCATTTCAAACGCCAAGGCTGGTCCAGACGTTGGATCCATGGCCATCAACGCCAGCAACGGGAGCGATGACGTTAACAGCACGACCGTTTCGCGGTCGGAAGTTCGCATTGGGAACAAAGCCCCCAGCAGCGCTGCCGGCATTGACGTCATTGATGCGTCGTACGGAGCTCAGACCGATCCCCATGACTCCGCCGAGGAATCCGATGCGGAAGATGCTCATGCCGCACAACAGGTACCCGGATCCCTGGAAGGGCCTGAAGCGTCCCTCGAACCCGGTAACGTGTACGCAGACGTGAACGACTGCATCGAGTACGAAGACATGGCGATTGACGATGAGGATGCTGCGAGGATGAGCGGCGGGACCGCAGGTGGCGCATCTTCTTCCTACGGCCTGAACGAGGACGACGAGGAGGCTTATCTCTATGGAGACGTGGAAGTCGAAGATGCCGACATGGAGATCGAGGCGGAGACTTTTCCAGGGGATGCTGGAGAGGACGTGGTTGCTGAGGCTGTCGTAGCTTCCGATGACAAGGTTCAGCCATCGGACGACAACCCAGCCTATCAGACGGTGTACTTCAACGAGCCGCTCGATGACAACGGAAAGCCTCTGCTGCGCAACAGGAGACAAGCGATGAACGAAGAGGACGGATCCTCTTCCTCTGGCCACTTGAAAACGACGCAGGACGGCGTTCAGAACACATCCCGGGAAGGATTGCCGGCAACGGGCCGGGGCAAGCCTGTATCGAAGAAGGAGCCTGCTCCTGCGCGTTCCGGCGGGCGATCCGATGTGGATCAAGCGTACGCCCTTGCGGAAGACATGGTGGAAAGCATGCAGAGCCAGATGGAGCGCGGCATCGGCATCTGGTTGTCCGACGGTGTGACGACGGATTCGCTGACGGGTTTCTGGCGCACGTCCTCATCGAGCTTCGCAGCGGCCATTGTCGAGAGCGGCGTTGACGAGGACTTGGTGGAGATGGTGATCGACAAGAAGATCTCTGGCAACGTTCGCCCGCGCATCGAGTGGGACCGCAAGGCGGGCAACGTTCTGCTTGTGCTATGAGTCTAAGTGGACAGGGAAAGAGGAAATTGAGCGATGAGCTTGAACTATGATCCGACCGCCTACGAAACCTGGCGGCAAAACTATGAGATGCGGGAAGCGCTTGCGTGGTTCGGCGGGTGCATCTGGTACTTCATGTGGGGAAACTTCATGGGGGCGAACGGGGCTACGCTCGGGTTCGTGCTCTGTTGCGCGGTCATGGCCATCATGAGTTTTCGACCCGCCGTGCGGCGCTACCACATGACGCTTCGGCTTGCCGGAACGCCTTTGCCCTACATCGACTTTGAAGAGCTCAAGCGCATTCTCAACGATCCGACGCACAAGGGCGACATGTGGCTGGGACGCGGGTTCCCGTGGGGACAGACGCAGGCGCAGCGCGTGAACGATCTTCTGAAGCGCGATTGGCACAAGACGTACCGTGAAGCCTTGGGCGGGCTCTATCTCATCCGTTTCATCCGCAAGCACTTCTGGCTTTGCCTCTTCAGGCCCTTCAAGGCCCGGCACACCTATCTCGAAATCCAAAAGCGGATATCAGATGCACAGGGCCAGACTTGGATTCACGGCGTGGGCGACAAGGAGGAGGACGTCTTTCAGCCAGTTTCCCACTCGGAAGGCCACACGCTCATCATCGGGACGACGGGCTCGGGCAAGACCCGTTGCTTTGACCTCTTGATTTCTCAAGCGATTTTGCGCGGCGAGACGGTGTTCATCATTGATCCGAAGGGGGACCGTGATCTGCGCGACAAGGCCAAGCGAGCCTGCGAGATGCTGGGGCGAGGCGACAAGTTTCTGTCGTTCCACCCGGCTCACCCGAAGGAATCCATCCGCATCAATTTGTTGGCCAACTGGACGAGACCTTCGGAAATCGCCGACCGCATCGCATCCCTTATCCCGTCCGCATCGGAGTCGGATCCGTTCAAGAACTTCGCCTTCGGTGCACTGAACGCCATCTGCAACGGTCTCTGCAACGTCTACCGAAATCCCACGCTGAAGAATCTGAAGCACTACCTTGCCGGGACCGGGTCCGGAGCCGTGTCCGGCCTCGTCGTCGATGCGCTCAACTCGTATCTTCGGCGTACGAAGCCGGAGAAGGTGCAGGAGCTTGAAACCTTCATCGCCACGCAGAAAAAGCATGACTCGGAGAGTCTGGCGCTGGCGCTGGTCGAGTATTACCAAGTGCACGGGCCTCACGATCCCGACATTGACGACTTGGTCTCGATGTTCACGCACAACAAGGAGCACTTCGGGAAAATGATCACGTCGCTTCTGCCGATTCTCTCCATGCTCACCTCGGGCGTGTTGGGCGACATGCTTTCGCCTCCGGAATCCATTGAGGAAAAGCAGAAGAACACGTGGCGCGATACGAATGACCTGATCGCCTGGAACCATGTCGTCTACGTCGGTCTCGATTCTTTGTCAGACCCCATGGTGGGCTCTGCCATCGGAGCGCTCTTTCTCTCGGACCTTGCCTGCGTGGCCGGTGCGCGATACAACTTCGAAGGGCTGGAACCTGAAGTGGAAACAGCGTCCAAGGCGGAAAAGAACCTCATGGGCAAGATGCCGCTGGTCGGCAAGTTCTTCCAAAAGCATGAGAAGACGGGTCCCAGAACCGTCAACATCTTCGTTGACGAAGCGGCGGAAGTGGTCAATGCGCCCTTCCTGCAAATTCTCAACAAGGGCCGTGGCGCACATCTGAAGCTCTTCGTGGCCACTCAGACGCTATCCGACTTTGTATCCCGCATGGGCTCAAAGGACAGGGCCTATCAGCTCCTTGGTAACTTGAATAACCGCATCTGTTTGCGCTGCATCGACACGGAAACGCAGAACTTCGTGGCGGATTCGCTTCCGAAGACGAAGGTGATGTCTATCCAACGCACGCAGGGGCTTTCGACAACCGTGCACGAGCCCGTGCCTCGCGGCGGCAGCCTCGGCGAACGCATGGCCGAAGAGGAAGTGCCGCTGTTCCTGCCTCAGCTCCTCGGGATGCTCCCCAACCTTGAATTCATCGCATCACTCTCGGGCGGCCATATCTACAAGGGCCGCTATCCTCTGATCCTGAAGGATAAGAGCGAATACAAGGCATGAGCTTCTCGCTCGCGAGCCGGCGGGTATGACCGAACTTCTCGACTTCTACATCGAACGCATCGAGCGTGAGGTCGCAGTCGAAGCACATCGGGAGGAGGCGAAATCTCGCGGCTTTTGGGAAAGGCTCACGTTGTTCGGGAGGGTTCGGTAGAACCTGACCTGCGGGGAGCGTCGGGTCGACGGCTCGCCTGCCTCCATGGAGCATCGGATGGGGTTCGTACAGAATTGGCGGCATCCTGTCGTCCGGCAGAGAACTCAAAGCCACCAAAAGTAAAGCGCCCGGAGGTTCGTGTCCCTGGGCGCTTTGGAGGTTAGCGAAGATGTACGAGATCTTTCGCCATGCCTACATCTTAGCACAAAGGAAATTGCGCATCGCATTCCGCCTGCGCATTTCGAAGTGGTTCGACCTGTCGTTCCGCAGAGAGGGGTTAGGAGTGTGCGCCTAGGGCGTACGCTAAGAGAGCAAAAAACACCATTCCCACGCGGTAGAACACACGGTTCCGGAAGGTATTTTTCCACCTCTTTAGCCACAAAAAGCTAATCGACAAATACCGCTGTTGTACAGTATTTTTCGACCTCTAATTTAGACTTTCTCCATCAGATAGTTTATAATTTTGCCATATCTTAGTTTAGAAAAAAGCCAAGTGATAATTTGGTATTTCTCCATCTTAAACTTTAGAGTTTCTCCATGGCAGGCTCTCCTAGTATCATCCCGCGTTGGGCAATGCACGAACTTGTGACTGCTCCCCGTCCGATTTGAAAACAAATCG
>NZ_KQ968549.1:0-6583 GCF_001578585.1 Sutterella sp. KLE1602 | reverse complement strand
CGATTCGAAGTTGAATCGTGAACGGCGTTCGTCGTCTCACCGCGGCCTTGCCTGCCTTGAGCAGATGCCTCGCCTTTGCAGGCGAGCACGGCATCAAGGGCTGACCGCGCATGTTCAAAACAAATACTTTCAAAGCATCTCCTTTGCGGATACCCGCAGGTTCCGCCTACACGGCCCGAAGGCCGGGTTGACATCCTTCGCCAATGTTGGAAGGGGTTTGGTGCCTGCAACACCGCTCCTACCTCTCAGAGCTTTTAATCACAGGCCGCAGAGCGTGGAACTAGGATGTACATCCCACGGTGCCTATACATTCCCAACCAACGTAGCGCCTCTCGAAAGAGGGGCGCTGAGGCTAGTCAATAAAGGCTCTTTCAAGCCTCTGTCTTCAGACAGGGGTTATTGACGGGATTCTCCTTTTTTGATGGCACTTCGTAAATTTACGTGTTAATGTACCCCTAAAGAGGTATGTCTGATCAACGTATATTCTTGCGCTCGCCGCTTGGCAACCCGCCCACATGCTGTGGGCGGGCAAGCCCGCGATTATGGCGCAACAGATAGCGCGTCAAGGGTTCTTCGGCAATGAACGGGGAGCCCCGTCCGTCCTACGAACGGCCACCCCATTAAATGCCTCGCCCCCTTGACCCGTCAGGCGACGGTAGCCGGGCAGCGCTGAGGGAGCGCAGCAGCTGGCTTTTCATCAGCTGTATGCTACGGTCCTCCTCGACCGCGTAAAAAGGGTCAAGCCAAGGAGACGACCGCTACCACTTAAGGGGTACACTTAGCACGTAACAATGCGAAGAGGCTTTTTGATTCTTGTTTCGGCGACGCCCCGTCTGGTCCCGGAGCGCGTGTCAACACTATACGACACTCCGGAGCTTAAGGATAGGCTAAGAAAAGGCGTCCTCGGGAAATTGCCGATGGGGCCGGCGCGAACGGAAGACGGCAGAAGGAAGACGGAAGGAAGACGAAGAAGGCCGTCCGCACGCGCAGCCAGGAAAGGATGCGTACACGGACGGCCGCGAAGGTGAATTTGAGCGGGCTCAGAGCCAGGGCGCCTTTTCGTCGCAGGCGACGCCGTCGTCGTTGGTGAATCCTTCGAGGCTCCCCGCCTTCGTCTGGATGCAGACGAAGCGGATGCCCTGATCGGCGGCGGCGCGGATGGCGCGGCGGCCTTCGGGCGAGATGCGGAACCAGTCGCCCGCCTTGAGCTCGACCACTTCGCCGTCAATGTAGAGTTCGCCCCTGCCTTCGAGGACGCCGTAGACCTCCTCGTTCTTCACGTGCCGGTGCACGAACGGAACGGCCGCGCCTGCGGGCAGCGCGTTCACGGAGACCTCGCAGCCCGTCAGGCCGAGGGCGTCGTGGAGCTCCGTGCGCGGAGCGCATTCGAGCGAAATCCTGCGGAAGTTTTCGGTCATGATGATTGTCCTTTGTTGAAATATTCGTTCGTCGTCGAACCATATGTTTCTGAAAAAAGACGGCTCAAATGGACCCGTCTCCAGTCTGAAGAGGAGGTTTCGGCAGCCATTGTGGATGACCAGCCTGCCATTTCACCCCTCCATGGCGAGAATGATAGTTCGCCACCGAACGTTTGTCAATCCGAATACGGGAACCTGAATCGAGACCGTCGGGAGTCCGTGGATGGGGCTCGGGCCCGCATCCCGATGGGAAGTGCGGGACCGGTTGAGGCGCAGCGGCGTCAGCGGGGACCGCCGGGACCGCCCGGGCCTCTGCCGCCCGGACCTCCGAAGTGAGGCGGACGCGGACCGCCGCCGTGCGGGTGACGGGGCCCCGGACCGCCTGCATGCGGCGGCCTGTGGCCGGGACCGCCGAAATGCGGCGGGTGCGGGCCCGGACCGTGTGGAGGCTACGGAGGCCTCGGGCCCGGTCCTCCGGGAGGCCTTCCGCCCGCAAAGTGCGGGGGCCGCAGAGGCGGAGGCGGACGACCGCCCGGTCCGTCGAAGTGCGGCGGAGGCGGAGGCCTGTGACCCGGCGGCGGACGGTGCGCAGGCGGAGGCGGCGGATAGTGCCTGTAGTAGTCGTCGATCCAGAAGCGGCGGTAGGTGGCGGGCGTGTAGCGGTTGCCTCTGTACCACCAGTACCTGCCGTCCCAGCGGCCGTACTCGTAGTTGCGGTAGATGTAGTCGCGGATCAGCGCGTCGGAGACGCCGTAGAGAATGTCGGCGAGGAGCGGATCCGGCGCGGCAAGCGCCGGCGCAGCAGGCACGAGGACCGCAAGCGCGGCGCCCAGCACAAGCTTTCTTCTTGTCAGCATGGTGTTTCCCTCACGAAGACGGAATCATTGTTGGAACCTGACGACCTTATTTTACTGAACGCTCGTTCAGGATTCCACGTCTCGTACATTTCGTGAAGCTTCTTGACGCAGACGCCGCCCGCCCCTTCGGATGAAGCCGGGGTTTCCAATGTCTTTCCTACTCCCGCAGGCGAAAAAAGGGCGAAGCTCACGCTCCGCCCTTCTGGAGAAGGGTAAAGACACCCTTGCACTTCTCCGTTTTCGACCGCTCATCAAGGCATCATGCAGCGTTCAGTCAGCGGGGGCCGTCCCAGTTGTCGCGGCTCCCGTCGTTTTTGCGCCCTTCGTGCCTGCCGTTGTCGTGCCCCGGTCCCTTCGGAGGATTCCGGCCGGCCTGAGGCCCGGGCTTCTGCTGCGGATGCTGCGGATGCTGCGGCGGCTTCGCGGGCCCGGACGGCTTCTTCGGCTCGCGGCGCTCCTCGTAGTGCTTCGACCAGTAGCGGCCGTACTCGGCGGCCGTGTAGCGGCGGCCGCCGTAGTTCCAGTGGCTGCCGTCCCAGCGGCCTTCCTGATAATGCCTGCGGATGTAGTCCCGCGTCAGGGCGTCGGAGACGCCCGCGAGGATGTCGGCGAGAAGCCTGCTGTCGGACGCCATGACGGGCATCGCGGGAAGGGCCGCGGCCATCAGGGCGGCGGCGCCGAAAAGAACCTTTCTTCTGTTGAGCATCTGCGGCCGCCTGTCATCAACGGTTGCTGCTCGAATGAGGCCATTTTAGTGAACACTCGTTCAGGGAAAGACCGACCGCAACAATTGGACATCACTCTTGATATAGACTGACATTTACTGCGGCACAGTCGTTTTAGGGAGACAAGAGCTGTTTGCAAAGCCCTCCCCTGCGCCCTCTCGTCAGGACTCGCGCGCCTCAAGCAGACGTCCCGGACGGGCGTGCAGCGGATGACCGCCCCAGCTCCAGTGGTGCCCGTCCCAGCAGCGGCCGCAGGCGTGCGTGAAGTCCTGCTGCAGGGGCGCGCGTCGTTCAGCCTGAAGCCTCGGGCACGAAGCCGCCGCTCGTGCGGCAAGGGAAGCTGCGGGGGATGCGGCCGTCAGGGCCGCCATGGCGATGATGATCCGTCGTCTCGAAAGCATGAAAACTCCTCTCAAGGGCTTTTCTCAAATCCTGCCGCAGATGCGGCTCAATGCTCGGCGCTGCGGTCGTCACCGCGATCGCCGGCCCTCTCGTCGAACCCGTGGTTCACGTCGCTGTCCTCGTCGGCGTCGTCGTCATGGAGGGGCCCCTCCTCAGATTCCTCTTCGTCGTCCTGATCTTCGCGAGGCTCCTCGTCATCCTCTTCCTCATCGGGCGCTTCAGGCTCCGCCGCCCGGGCGGACAAGGCGGGGACGACTGGCGCGGCGCAGAGCACAGGAAGGATGAGCGCGGCGAGCACGAGGCGCCTGCGGGCCTCGTCGGCGGTTTCGGTCATGAATGTCTCCGAAAGAAAAGGCATTGTCGTCCGTCGATCTTATCAGGTGCGCGATCCGCATGCCCGAGCCCGACGGACCCCGTAACGAAGTTCACGCTTCACAGGCGGCCAAGAGAAAGGCAGCGCACTCCTCGTCGGAGTCGCTGCCTTCTTGAAGTCTCCGGAAGGCCCCGTCCGCCAGGATCGGGCCCCTCGGCTCCCGTCATCCCCAGTGAGGTGGAGGCGGGGGGCGGCGGACGGTGGTGCGGGCGGCGACGGTCGTCGTCATCATCGTCGTCATCGTCCCAGTCGCGGGGATGCGGATGCGGCTTCTTGCGCTTCTTGGGCTTCTTCGGCGGCTGGCGGTGATATTCCTCAGCCCAGTAGCGGCCGTACTCGTGCGGCGTGTAGCGGTGTCCGCCGTAGTACCAGTAGTGGCCGTCCCAGCGGCCGTCCTCGTAGCGGTCGCGGATGTAGTCGCGCACGAGCGCGTCGGAAACCCCGTAGAGAATGTCGGCGAGAAGACGCTCGTCGCGCGCAAGCGCGGGCGTCGCCCCCAGACCGACGAGCGCCGTTGCGACGGCACCCATGATGAGCTTTCTGCGTGTAAGCATGCGGCACCTCCCGATGCGTATGCGTTTGAAGCCTTGAGACCTGCAGGAGAAACCAATCTCCTCCCTCATGGACTCATTCTAGCCACAACGGGAATCACTTGGCGTTCAGAAACATCACCCTTTCTTTGCAGAATATTGCTGCGTCTCCCAGCCGAACCCCGCCCGCAGGGGCGCCTCTCAGGGCATCTCGCTCGAACGCCTGCTCGCCGAGGCGTTTTGAGACAGTCCGTGATCCACGGAAGTGACATCATGCTCGGAAACCCTGCCGCAGTGGTCCGTGCGCAAATCCGTTGTCTTTAAGCAACAGAAAGGCCGGCGCGCGGAGAGCGGTCGGCCCTGAAGTCGGTGCAGTTGAGGAACTTCGGAGGCTCTCAGTTGAGTCTCTCGGTCCTGAGATCAAGCCCGATCGCGGCCATGACGGCGATGAGCGACTCGAGCGTCATTTCGCCGTAAAGCTCGTGAGGCACGGGCAGGCCCTTGAGTCGGCAGGCCTTCTCGACGGCCTCGACGACGCATCGTGCGTCGCCCGAGCAGAGCGCCTCCTGGATCAGGGTGACGACGTGCGCATTATCGCGTGCGCCCCTGCTTCCTGCAGCGTTGGGGCCAAGACGAGGACTCGATGTCTGCATATGGTCTCTGTGGAATGTCCTTGGGAAAACGGACCGTGTCCGAGGGATCGGGCAACGGTCCGTGCTCATGAGTCTACACGACCTCTGGGAGGCGTTCCATAGACCTTAGGGTTTATATCACTGATCCTTTTTGAGGACATAAAGGTCCGCCATCGGCCCCTCGACGGCATCGCCGTCGGCGTTGAGAAGCCTCACGGCACCCTCCTCAACCCTAGCGAGCGAAGGCTGTCCGCCCTTGACGGCGGGCGTCATCGTGACGACGCCCTTCTCGTCGATCGTCCACTGGCCGCCGTCCTCGAAGGTGTCGCGGCCGACGTATTCGGAGATGCGCGTGTAGACGCCGTTGGCCCTCAGGTAGAGCGTCGTGCGGATGCCCGAGCAGTCGGCGCAGGGAAGTTCGCCCGCGTAGACGCCGGCGGCCTTCTGCATGGGCGTGAGATCCTGAGCCTGAACCTGGACCGGAGCAGCCTCGGGCGCAGTGCCCGAAGAAGGCGAATTGCAACCCGCGAGACCGAGGGCGGCGGCCGCGCAGAGGGCGGCGATGGAGATTCTGGAGGCGTTCTTCATATGTGACGACGGCGCGCCTTCACCCGACACCGTCGGATTCGGCGCGCCGCTCTCTCTGGAATTGTCGGCTTGACTTGTGTTTACTTGGCCTTGCCGGCCTTGTCAGGCTGGGCGGCCTTTTCGGGCTGCGGAGCCTGCTTGCCGTCCTGCGGCTGCGGCTCGTCGGCCGTCTGCGCCTTGTCGGCAGGCGTCAGATCGACGGGAAGCTTGAGCGCGGGATCCTGAACGTCGGCAACGGGCGCCGGTGCCTGGAGGTCGGCGGGCGCAGCCTTGACGGTCGGCTGGGCTTCGGGCTCGGGAGCCGCGGGCGGGTTCGCCGCAAAGGCGGAGGAAGCGAGGAAAACGGAGGCGACGGCGAGAAGCTTGATGGTGTTCGTCATGATGTGTTCGGACTGCGTTGTGGCGCGGGTCCGTCCTTAATATATGGTTGATGGATCGTGGCGAAGCGTCGGGAGGGATCTTCCCTCCCGTCATGAAGGCGAAGCCTTACTTCTTGGCATCAGGCGCGGGGGCCGGCTGAGCCTGCTCGGGGGCCTTCTGGGCCTCGGCCGGAGCCTGCTGCTGAGCCTGTTCGGGCGCCTGCTGCTGGGCCTCGGGGGCCGGAGCGGGCTGGGTCTGCGCGGCGGGTTCGGCGGCGGGGGCCGGAGCCGGGGCTTCGTTGCAGCCCGTGAGCGCGATGGCACCGATGAGAGCGGCGGCGGTGGCGGTGAGAAGCTTGGCGTTGAATGTCATGATGTCGTCGGCGTGCAGTTGCTTGCAGTGTCGGTCCTGCTCCTGCGCGCACTCTCCTATATGTATGCTGTTTCTCGGATGGCGGTCCGCCCGACGGGGCTTCCTTCGCTTCGGTTCCCGTCGTTCGTCCGTTGAAGACATCTTGCCAGTCGGCGTGCCGCTTATGCGCAACAAATCATGTCCGACTGCGTGAGGCTGTTGCAGCAGGAAAGAAGCCGAAAAATCCGGGAACGGCACGGCGTGCAAAGCCGAGTGTGGTCCGCCCGCCCCGAGAGATGCGCCTACTCAAAACGCCTTAGGAATAGTTAGAAAATAATCTATACAAC